>JAYVTX010000345.1:0-2840 GCA_043788425.1 Rhodospirillales bacterium | reverse complement strand
CGGCCTGATGATGTTGAAGCTCATCAGCGCGACCCCAAGCCCCTATGCCCGCAAGGTCCGTATCACGCTGGCCGAGAAGGCGATCCCGTTCGAGCTTGTGACCGAGGTGCCGTGGAACAGCACAACGGCGACACCGCTGTACAACCCGCTCGAAAAGCTGCCGGTGCTGGTGCTGCCCGATGGCTCCGGCGTGTACGAGTCGCGCTACATCCTCGAATGGATCGAGGCGAAATACCCGACCCCGCCGATGCTGCCGGACGACATCGATGCCCGGCTGTTTGCGCGTAAAGTCGAGGTGGTGGCAGACGGCGTGTGCGACGCACTGGTGCTGATTTTCTGGGAGCAACATCGACCAGAGGAGCTGCAGAGCAAAGCCTGGAAGGCGCGGCAGATGCGTAAGGTCGATGGCGGGGTCGCGGCTCTGGCGGCGTGGGTCGGTACGAAGCCGTACATCGTAGAGGGGACGTTCGGCCTGGCCGACGTGGCAGCCGGTACGCTCTGCCGCTACATGGATGTGCGCTTCCCGTCCTACGATTGGCGGACGCAGCACCCCGGGCTGTCTAGCTACAGCGACGTTCTGGAACGCCGGCCATCGTTCCAGAACACGGTACCGGTGCCGCAGGTTATCGGCGACACCGTCGTGTAAAGCGGTTAAGCAGCTTTGGGCTCAGCCAGTCCGGTCGGCGATCAATTCCTTGATCTTGCCGATCGCCTTGGCTGGGTTGAGGCCTTTGGGACAGGCCTGGGTACAGTTCATGATCGTGTGGCAGCGATACAGCTTGTACGGGTCCTCGAGCGCATCGAGACGGTCACCCGTCGCCTCGTCCCGGCTGTCGGCGATCCAGCGATAGGCCTGAAGCAACACGGCCGGCCCAAGATAACGGTCGCCGTTCCACCAGTAGCTCGGGCAGGACGTCGTGCAGCAGAAGCACAGGATGCACTCCCACAGACCGTCGAGCACGGCGCGCTCTTCCTTGCTCTGCAGGCGCTCGCCATCAGGCGGCGGTTGCGTGTCAGATTTCAGCCAAGGCTCGACGCTACGAAGCTGGGCGTATGCCTGGCTCAAGTCCGGCACGAGGTCCTTCACCACGGCCATGTGCGGCAGCGGGTAAATGCGGATCGCGCCCTTCACCTCCTCATGTGCCTTGAGGCAAGCAAGCGTGTTGCTGCCGTCGATATTCATGGCGCACGAGCCGCAGATACCTTCGCGGCACGAGCGGCGGAACGTGAGCGTCGGGTCGACCTCGTTTTTGATGTAGATCAGCGCGTCGAGCACCATCGGCCCGACCTTGTCGAGGTCGAGTTCGTAGGTGTCGATAGACGGGTTGGCGTCGTCGTCGGGGTTCCAGCGATAAACCCGGAACTCCTTCGTGCGCGTGGCTTCGGGCGCAGCCTTGAAGCTGCGGCCCTTGCCGATCGTGCTGTTCTTAGGAAGCGTAAACGTTGCCATAGCGTAGGTCCTAGTAAACGCGCTTCTTGGGCGGGAACACGCTGACCTCATTCGTCAACGTCTGCATCTTGACCTCACGGTAGCCCATCGTCACGTCGCCGTTCGGCTTGCACCAAGCCAGCGAGTGCTTCATCCACTCCGCGTCGTCGCGATCCGGATAATCGTCATGCGCATGCGCACCGCGGCTCTCGTGGCGATTTTCGGCGCTGACCATGGTGGTCATTGCGTTGCCCATGAGGTTGTCGAACTCGAGTGCCTCGACCAGATCGGTGTTCCACACCAGGCTGCGGTCGCTGACGCTCATGTCCGCATG
Source organism: Rhodospirillales bacterium (assembly GCA_043788425.1). Classification (GTDB taxonomy): domain Bacteria; phylum Pseudomonadota; class Alphaproteobacteria; order Acetobacterales; family Acetobacteraceae; genus JANPPS01. Next base: position 1,077 of record JAYVTX010000345.1, on the reverse strand, counting down.
GCCAGTCCAGAGGCTCTTCATTTTCGACACACCCTCCTTCAGGCTGTCGGCGTTACGATAGACGGCAGCGTGGGCCTGCATGACCTTTTGCAGCTCAAACCGCATGGCGCTGACCTTCGTGTCGCCATTGGCATTGCGTGTCCGGTCGAACCGGTCCAGCGCATTCTCACCAGCACGCGCGGGCAGCGAGGGCTGGCTCGAACCGGGCTTCAGGATTTCGCTGGCCCGATGCGCGGCGGCACGGCCGAACACGACGAGGTCGAGTAGCGAGTTGGTGCCGAGGCGGTTTGCCCCATGCACGCTCACGCACGCGGCCTCACCGACGGCCATCAGGCCGGGTACGATTGCATCCGGGTCCTTGGCGGTCGGGCGCAGCACTTCCGTCCGATAGTTCGTGGGAATGCCGCCCATGTTGTAATGCACGGTCGGCAGCACGGGGATCGGCTCCTTCGTCACGTCGACGCCAGCAAACACCTTTGCTGTTTCGCTGATGCCCGGTAGCCGCTCATGCAACAGCTCGGCGCCCAAATGCTCCAAATGCAGGTGGATGTGATCCTTATTCGGACCCACACCGCGGCCGGCATTGATCTCCAGCGTCATCGAACGGCTGACCACGTCGCGGCTGGCCAAATCCTTGGCCGTCGGCGCGTACCGCTCCATGAAGCGCTCGCCCTCGCTATTGGTAAGGTAGCCGCCCTCGCCCCGGCTGCCCTCGGTGATGAGGCAGCCCGAGCCGTAGATGCCGGTCGGGTGGAACTGAACGAACTCCATGTCCTGCATCGGAATGCCGGCGCGAATGGCCATGCCGTTGCCGTCACCGGTGCAGGTGTGGGCGCTGGTGCAGCTGAAATAGGCTCGGCCATACCCGCCGGTGGCCAGCACCACCTGCTGCGCACGGAACCGGTGCATCGACCCGTCCTCCAAGCACCAGGCCATGACGCCGCGGCAGGCGCCTTCCTCGTCCATGATCAGGTCGAGCGCGATGTACTCGACGAAAAACTCGACCTCATGCTTCAGGCTCTGCTGATAAAGCGTATGCAGGATCGCGTGGCCCGTCCGGTCGGCGGCGGCACAGGC
>JAYVTX010000344.1:0-2546 GCA_043788425.1 Rhodospirillales bacterium | reverse complement strand
CAGGCAGCCCCGGCTGCCACACATACATGAGGTAAGCTAGGCCGATGCCCGTCGCGCCCATCAGCGTCGGCAGCAGGCTGACCAGCAACGGGACGTGGTGCATGTCGTGCAGGACGGTGTTGTCCGGCCCGTTTACGATCGCGCCGCGCCAGAAGTCATGCCAGCCCTCGCCAATGAACGAGCCTTCGAATGCAAAGCCGGTCAGGACGGCGCCGGTGGCCAACAATACAAGCGGCACCAGCATGACGGCAGGGCTTTCATGCACGTGGGCCATCCGCTCGGCGTCGGCGCGCGGCGTGCCGTGAAAGGTTAGGATCAGCAACCGCCAGGAATAGAAAGCGGTTAGGAAGGCCGCTACGACGCCGCAAACGAAGCCATAGGTGGCAACTCCGGAGTGCCGGGCCCACGCCGCCTCCAGGATCGCATCCTTGGAGTAGTAGCCGGCAAAGAACGGGATGCCGGCCAGCGCCAGACTGCCGATCCACATGGTGGCGTAGGTCCACGGTACCTTCCGCCAGATGCCGCCCATCTTGCGTATGTCCTGTTCGTCCGACATCGCGTGGATGACCGAGCCGGCACCCAAGAACAGCAGCGCCTTAAAGAACGCATGGGTGAACAGGTGGAATATCGACGCCTGGTACGCGCCCACGCCGGCGGCCAGGAACATGTAACCCAGCTGGGAGCACGTGGAGTACGCGATCACCCGTTTAATGTCGTTCTGGACGCAACCGATCGTGGCTGCGAACAGGCACGTGCTGGCGCCCATGAAGGTGATGAACGACAACGCGCCGGGTGCGAATTCCAGCACTGGCGACATGCGGGCCATCAGGAACACGCCAGCCGTCACCATCGTCGCCGCATGGATCAATGCGCTGACGGGTGTCGGACCTTCCATCGCGTCCGGCAGCCAGGTGTGTAGGCCCAACTGTGCCGATTTGCCGGCGGCCCCCAGGAACAACAGTACGCCCATCACTTCGTAAGCGCGGAAGTCGCGACCTAATAGATGGTACATGTCGCCACTATGATCGTGGACATGGGCGAATATGGAGGTGAACTCGACCGAACCGAACGTCACGAAAACCAGCGCGATACCGACGGCGAAGAACAAGTCACCGACTCGGTTCACGACAAAGGCTTTCATGGCGGCCTTGCAGGCGCTTGGGCGGTCGTACCAGTAGCCGATCAGCAAGTAGCTTGCTAGGCCAACACCTTCCCAACCAAAGAAAAGCTGCACAAGATTATCGGCCGTAACCAGCATCAACATCGCGAAGCTGAATAGGCTTAGGTAACTGAAAAAGCGCGGGATGGTAGCGTCGTGGCTCATGTAACCGACGCTGTAGATGTGGATCAGGGTCGCGATGAACGTGACCATTGCCACCATCATCGCCGATAGCGTGTCGTGCCGCAGCGCCCATTCGACGTGGAAACCCTCGACATCCATCCACGTGCCGAGGCTGATGGTGCCGGGCACCGTATCCTCGGTCAGGAACGGGACGAAGCTGGCCACACCGGCGCAGGCGGCGATGACCATGCAGCCGATCGTAACCGCCTGCGCACCCCGGTCGCCGAGCTGCCGCCCGAACATGCCGGCAATGAATGAGCCCACCAGCGGGACGAATACGGCTGTGGCAAACAGCATGCGCTCAGCCCTTCATCAGATTGACGTCTTCGACCTGGATCGAGCCTCGATTGCGGTAATAGACCACCACGATAGCGAGCCCGATCGCGGCCTCTGCCGCCGCTACCGTCAGCACGAACATCGCAAACACCTGGCCAGCCAAATCGTGCAGCTGCGAACTGAACGCCACCAGGTTCAGGTTTACAGCCAACAGCATCAACTCGATCGACATCATAATAACGATGACGTTCTTACGGTTGAGGAATATGCCGAAGATGCCGATGACCAGCAGCACGGCCGCCACGACTAAATAGTGTCCGACGCCGATCATGGGTGGTGCCCGGCCTGGTGCTCGGTATCTTGCAATTGCCGGGTTTCGGTCGACACGTCGGGGCGCAGGAACTCGGTCGTACCGGCCCCGCTGACGAGCTGCATGAGCTGCAATGTATCGGCGGGGGTGCGGGCGTTTTGCCGGGCAATATCCTGACGTCGGGTAGTCGTGCGGCCGCGGTGCGTCAGTACGATAGCCCCGATCATCGCCACCATCAGAATTAACCCGGCGGCCTGGAACAGAAATATGTAATCCGTGTACAAAATCCGGCCGAGGGCAACGGTATTGCCCAACTCACCCGGCGTACTGCTGATCCGGATCGTGCCCAATGCCTCCGGAGCGAACCGCCAACCGCCAAGCACCAGTGCCAACTCGGCAAACAAGACGGCACCGACCGCCGCTCCGATCGGCGTGTACTTCTGAAACCCCTCCCGCAGCTGGCCGAAATTAACGTCCAGCATCATGACAACGAACAGGAACAGAACGGCAACCGCACCAACGTAGACGATGACCAGGATCATCGCCAGGAACTCGGCCCCGGCGATCAGGAACAGTGCGGCTGCATTGAAGAACGCCAGAATGAGAAAGAGAACCGAG
>JAYVTX010000343.1:0-9912 GCA_043788425.1 Rhodospirillales bacterium | reverse complement strand
TTGAGAGGCCAATGGCGGCCTGGTCAAAGCGACAAATCCAAGCCGTCTGCAACAAGCCCTTTGTAAAATCACTAAAATAGTAGACTCTCGTGTCTATTTCTTCCAGCATTGCCGTCTCGGCGGATGCGCTGGGACACCGATAATTTCCGCCGGCCCAAACTATCGCCGGCCCAGACTATCGTTTGCCCGGACTATCGTTGGCCCGGACAATCGTTGGCCCGGACAATCAGATCACGACCTCGATGCCGCGCTGTGGCGCACCACCAACTGGCCTTGGGCTCAGCGGCTTGCCAACACCTGTATCAGTGTGGCGACGGTGTTGGAAACGACCGGCATGTCGTACGCATACACACGACCCATGATGATCAGCAGCACCAGGCTCCAAAATACGGCACCGCCGGCCCGGACCGCCATCCGGTCGCCCGCGTTGGTCGCCACCACACTGGCGGCAGCGGAGGGCAAACGCTCTCCAAACGGGTCGAAACTTGTCTCGGTCGATTTTGATGACGGAGTATTCATGAACGTAGATATCGCGCACTGGCCCCTGTCGATCAATGGATGCGTCTTCCCAAGTTGCACCCTGGTAAAGGCTGAAGCTCTCCCAACCAATGCTTGGACCACCAATTCTATCCTCAACCGGTCTGGGCTGCCGCGTGAGTGACCAACCCACCCCGGACCGTATTAACGCAGCTGCCACAGCCGGGCTGCTGCCGGGCGTGGCGGTCTGTGCCGCAATCGCGCTGGTCGGCATCGGGACCCAGGCGATCGAGGAGCACCTTCTCCGCCATCCCTATGTCGAGGGTCTGGTGATGGCGATCCTGCTCGGCATCGCCGTACGGACCGTGTGGCAGCCGGGCGTGCGGTTCCGCGCCGGCATCGCCTTCTCGGCGAAGCAGGTCCTAGAGGTCGCGGTCGTGTTGCTCGGCGCATCGCTTAGCCTGGGCGCGATCGTCGCATCAGGCCCGGCGTTGATGGCCGGCATCGTGGGCACGGTCGCCATTGGCCTTACGGCCAGCTTCTTCATCGCAAGGGCTCTGGGCCTGCCGGCGCGCATGTCGATCCTGATTGCGTGCGGCAATGCAATCTGCGGCAACTCGGCGATTGCGGCGGTGGCGCCGGTGATCGGGGCCGATAGCAAGGACATTGCCGCCTCGATCGCGTTCACCGCCGTGCTGGGTGTGCTGATGGTGCTGGGACTACCGCTATTCGTCCCGTTGGCGGGAATGACGGACAACCAATACGGCGTGCTAGCTGGGCTTACGGTCTATGCCGTGCCGCAGGTACTGGCGGCGACGGTGCCGGTCAGCGCGCTTAGCACGCAGGTCGGAACGTTGGTAAAGCTAGTCCGTGTGCTGATGCTCGGGCCGGTGGTGGTGGCATTCTCACTCCTCGCATCGCGCCTACCGCCGGTGCCGGGCTTGGCTACGGCACCGCACGGCGCGCGGCCCGGACTGACGAAGCTGGTGCCGTGGTTCATCATCGGCTTCCTGGCCATGGCGACCTGCCGCTCGTTCGGCTTAATCCCGGATGCGGCCGTGCGGCCCATCACGCGGACGGCCGGGTTCCTGACGGTTCTATCGATGGCGGGACTGGGGTTGGGTGTAGACGTGCGGGTCCTGGCCCGCGTGGGTGGCCGGGTCACGCTGGCGGTAACGGCGTCGCTGGCACTACTGCTCGCCATCAGCCTTGGCCTGATCTTTGTGCTGCGGATACCCTGAGCCTACGCGCGCCGGCGTCGAATGCGCGGCGTCGTCCCGGGCCATTCCACGACGTGATGTTCCAGCGGCCCGGCCACGCTTTCGCTTACCGCCCGGCCCTGCACAGAAACGCCGGCCTGATGCACCGTCTCGGCCCGGCCGGATACCAGCGGGTGCCACCACGCCAGCCCCCGGCCCTCCGCCACGCGGCGATAGGCGCAGCTGGGTGGCAGCCAGTCGATCTCGTCCAGCGCATCGACAGTCAGCGACACGCAATCGGGCACCGTGTCGCGCCGGGCGTCGTAATCGCGGCAGCGGCAACTGGCGGTGTCCAGCAGCCGGCAGGCAACGTTCGTAAAGCTCAGTTCGTCCCGATCGTCCCGCAACTTATGCAGGCAGCAGCGGCCACACCCGTCACACAGGCTCTCCCACTGCGCATCCGTCATGCGATGCAGTGGCACAGTGTCCCAGAACCGGTCTGTCATCGCGCCAGCAGTCCGGTCGAAAGCCACGGCACGCACGCAACCACGATTAGCCCGGCCGTCAGCGCCACCATGTACCCCACAATCGGCCGCATCCCCACGTTCGGGTTCACGCCCCCAATGGCGCAGGCGGTGTAATAGCCCACCCCGAACGGCGGCGCGAACAGCCCAATCCCCATCGCCAGCACAACGACGATCGCATAGTGCACCTCATGAATTTGCAGCGCCTTGGCGATAGGGAATAGCAATGGCCCGAATAGGACGATAGCGGGAATACCCTCCAGCAGGCTGCCGAGTACGATGAATGCCCCGACCGACAGCGCCATAAACATCGGGGCACCGCCGGGCAAACCGGTCATGGCGGCGGCCAGCTGGCGCGAAAAGCCGGATTGCGTCAGCGCCCACGCCATCGCCGTCGCTGTGCCGATGATTAGCAGGATCGCGCCAGACAAAGACGCTGTCGCCACCAGCGCGTGCCATAGCTGCCGCCCCGATACCGGCCGGTACAGTAGCGCGCCGATGATGCCGGAGAACGCAATACCGATCGTCGAGACCTCGGTGGCCGTAGCGACACCGCCCACGACAGCCCAGCGGATCAGCACCGGCAATGCCAGGACAGGTAGCGCCACCACCAACAGCCGCCCGATCTCGCGCGCGGGCGGCCGGGTCAGGCCGGAAGCAGGCTCGGCCCGGGCGCGTAGCCACACCACAACCGCCATCGCCAGCGCCAAAACCAGGCCCGGCAGCAATCCGCCGGTGAACAGATCGGCGATCGAGACCGACGTTACGGTGCCGATGGTAATCAGCACGAGCGAGGGCGGAATCGTCTCACTCATCGCGCCCGACGCCGCCAGGATCGCCACAAGCTCACCCGGTTGCGCCCCTCGCTCCCGCATTTCGGGAAACAGCACGGGCGCCACAGCTGCCATGTCCGCCGCCTTCGACCCGGCGATTCCCGACACCAGATAAATGGCCGCCAGCAGCACGTACGACAGCCCGCCCCGCACGTGGCCAATCAATGACGCCAGGAAGCGCACCATGGCGCGCGCCATGCCGTTCATCTCGATCAGCGCGCCCAGGAACACGAATAGCGGCACCGCCAGCAGTACCGCGTGGGACATCCCCTCCGCCATGCGGCCTACCACCACCGTCAGCGGCACCCGGGTCGCTAGCGCCAGAAACCCCACAGTCGCCACGCCAAACGCCACCCCGATCGGCACGCCGGCAAACACGCACGCCGTGACGCCCACGACAAAGAACAGCACCAGATTGAGGTTTCCCTGTGCGGCCAACACCGGTCCCGCGCCCAGCACCGCCCCGGCTACGACTGCTACGCCCACCGCCACTGCGGCCGTGCCCGCCCATCCGGCCAGCCGGTGCAGCTGGATCACGGTCAGCACCAACATCACCCCAAGCCCGGCCGGCACCGCGGCTAGTCGCCAGGCGTTCGACAGCTCCATGGCGGGGGTCGCGATATCCCAGTCGTCGAGGGTCAAGGCGATGGCGGACGGCATCAGCATGGCCAGAAACAGGGCCGTCACCGCATGCCCGCCAATGGCCAGCCCCAGGGCGCGCCGGCCGGTCGCGGACGACACGAACGCCGTCATGCACATGTGTGCCCCGCGCTGCAGCGCCACGGCCGCGCCCAACATGGCAAGCCACAGAAATAGCATGCCAGACAGCTCGTCCGTCCACACCAGCGGCCGATGCAGGACGTAGCGGGAGATCATGCCGGCGAACAGCAACACGATCTCCGCCACGACCAGTACCGCCGCCAGCGCCGCTGTAACCGCGCCGACTGCATGTTCGATGGAATGGCCAGCCTTGTTCATAGCAAGACCGAACAACACACTGCCCGGCGATGCAAGCCATGGCTGTAACTAGACATTGCCGAAATGCCACGGCGTGGCCATACAGCGCCCATGTTTAATGGCACACTCAAAACCACGGCCGGCCGGGCCAGCGCATGGCGCGACAGCCTGTTGGTCGATCACGCCGTGTTTCGCAGGGTGTGGACCAATTTTGCGATCGTGGTACCGGGCAAGCTGTACCGCTCCAACCATCCAACGCCGGGCCAGTTGGCGGCTGCAACCCGACGGCTAGGCTTACGCACGCTGGTCAACCTGCGCGGCCAACGGCAATGTGGATCGGAAGCGCTATCGCGAGAGGCGGCGGACCGGCTGGGCCTGGCTCATATCGACATGGCATTCGAATCCCGGGGCGCACCACACCGCGACCGCATCCTACGCTTCGCCGCATTATACCCAACCATCGCCTTCCCGGCGCTAATGCATTGCAAGTCCGGCGCAGACCGGGCGGGGCTGGCATCCGGGCTGGCCATCTTGTTTGAGGGTGGGACCGCCCACGACGCCCTTGGCCAGTTATCGTGGAAATTCGGCCATTGGTCCCGCGCGCGGACCGGGATCCTCGACGCGTTTTTCCTGCATTACGCGGCCGTGGCCGAGGGCCGGCTCCCGTTCCTCGATTGGGTCGCAACAGAGTACGACGAAGCCGCCCTGAAACGAAACTTCGTTGCGGGCGGGCTGTCTACCTTCATCACCGACCGGGTGTTGAACCGGGAGTGAAGGCGGGGGGAATAGAGGCGGGGGGAGTTGCAAGGTTCAGCAATGGCACGGCTCCCCCGGCCATGGTCATGGGTAGCTTCCCGTCCCAGCGCTGGGTGGTTTGGTAATCCACCACGCGTGGGTTGGCAGCGACGGCGGCACCCAGAACCTGCAGCGCCTGCGCCTGCGCCGCACCGGTCAGGGCCGTCGCCTCCGCCTCACCCCTTGCACGCAGCACGTTTGACTCTCGCTCCGCACCTGCGCGGATCACGGCGGCGCGCGCCTCACCCTCGGCCTTGGTCGTGACCGCAATCGCCTGGGCTGCGGCCTGCACCTTCGTCTGCTCGCCCTCATACCGGATGCGGGCGACCGTGTTCTCCGCCTGCAACGCGTCGTTCTTGGCGCGTACAGCGGCCTCGACCGATTGGGTGAACGCGGCGCTGTACTCGATCCGGCTTAGCTGTAGATCCACAACCTCGATCCCAAAGCTGGCCGTCACCGCTTCCTGGATCGACTGGCGGATCTCGTTGGCAATGCTTTCGCGTTCGGCCGAAATATTGATTGTGTTACGCCGGGCAAACACCCGCAGCGCGCGGTCGGCCATGATGGGCCGCAGCGTACTGTCGATGTCTACGTTGCCGGAGCCGCCGACGCTGTACAGCAACTTGAACACGGCGGCCGGCGGCACCCGGTAGGTGATACCGACCCCGATGCGCACGCCCTGGTTATCGATCGTGTACACGCCCAAATCGTTGACCTGGAAGGTGGTCAGACTGACCTGAAGGTGGTCCACGCGGTCGACGGGCGCCTTCCAATGCAGGCCCGGCCCGACCGGCGCGGCGCTAGTTACAACGCCGAACCGGCGCACGCCCGCCATCTCGCTCGGTTGCACGACGTAAAAGCAGCTGCGCGCTAGCAACAGTGCCGCCAGCGCCACGGTCCCTAGCGCGATCCAGCGCACCGGCACGCGGCGCACAGGCGTCAGCATGGTCATGACCTCATTCATGGCGCAGTCCCCCAGGGGAATACACCCCTGGATGATAATAAGGGTGCAGGCAGAGTGGCCTGGTAGTGCAAGCGGCGCGCGGCTTGTATGTTCTCCACGGCTAGGTGCCGCGCACGAATTCGAAAACAACCATCAGGTAAATTCAGGCCGCCATCGACGGTCACAACCTCACCCGTTAAGTAGTCGGACACTACCAGCATCGCTACGATTGCGGCGATGTGCGCCGGCGTAGCACCCCGGCGCATGGGCGCGCGCGATCCCACAACCGCCGTGCCTCCGTCCAATCGGTCATAAGCGGCGTGTCCACCAGGCCCGGCGCCACGGCGTTGACCCGGATGCCGGGCGCCAGCGCCAGCAGCCGGGTCACGTGGTTCAGCGCCGCCTTGCTGGCTGCATAGGGGATCGACGCACCCTTCGGCCGCACCCCGGCGTGCGAGCTGATGTTGACCACGCACCCGCCCTGCATCTGCGGTGCCGCTGCGGCCCCTAATCTATACGGGGCGACACCGTTCACCTCATACAGCGCATGCCAAATCTCAGGGGTGGCCGCATCCAGATCGTGGTGGGGGATCACGCCGCTGATACCGGCATTGTTGACCAGTACATCCAGCCGGCCCCACCGCGCATGGGCGTTCGTGATCAGCGCCGCCCGCGATGATTCTGCCGTTAGATCCGCCTGCAAATACGCTCCGCCGATTGCGTCGGCCAACGCCTGACCCTCTGCAGCAGACTGGCGGGAGTGGACGATTACCGCGTGCCCGTCGGATGCGAGCCGGCGTGCGATGCCGGCGTGCGATGCCGGCGCCGATCCCGCCCGACGCGCCGGTCACCAGCGCGACCGGCCGGATCATGCTATGCCGCCCGGGTCAGCCGTTTCATGAAGGCCGATACGTGATGACGCCGCATCTCGTACTTCGCCTTGTTATCCGTCGTCATCCAATTCAGCTGCACGACGAACCGCCGGCCGACGAACTGGCGGTGGCCGTGCCAGGTCGTGGGACCGTTCGGAAATACCAGCAGCGTGCCGTTCACGGGCGGTACCTCGATCGCGTAATCGTCCAAATTATCCGGGCTGCGCAGCAAACGCAGGCACCCGTCCTGCCGCGCCCAGTCGGCCGTTTCAGGGTTAAGGTACAGCAGCACCGTCACCCGTTTCGCGGCAGAATCGCAGTGGATGCGCCCATCCTTTTCCCGGGACTGACCCCGCAACGTCACCATAGTCGGCGCACCATCCAGCGACAGGCCAAATTTCTGTGCCACGGCATCGCGGAAGCCAGCGCCCTCCAGCTCAACCATCAACTGCTGTGCGACCGTGCCAAGGCGTAGTCCGGTTGTGGGGAACGACCCGCCCTTGGCTAGCGCCGGCAATCCGCCTACGACCGCATCCAGGCCTGGTTGCGGAACGAAGGCCGGTACCACCACATGCGTGAACGGATCGGATGCGACTGGCGTAGCCGCCAGTGCCGCTAAATCGATAAGTGCCATAATCAGAGAATAGGGCGACCCGGCCGGACGCTCAAGCCCGGCGAACCGACCGCCTAACCCCGGTGAACCGACCGTTTCGAAATGATCCCACCCGTGCTCAGCCATTGCGGGCACCGTTGGTCCGGCCGGTCGGACGCCGCCACGCGAACCATACTGGACGAACAGGCGAACGGCCGCGGCATAGCGGTCTGCGGGGCAAGCGCCCAGCCCGGGGTAGATGCTGCCAAAGTAAAGACGATGATCAATGCACGCATCATGGGACGGTACTCCCGCACACTTGTTAACACTGTAACCGACGTCACCGGCCGAAGGATGCACGCTCGCGTTTCGTTGATCTGTCGGCGCCAGCCCGTTGTTAGCGAGCCTGGCCGCCTCGCATCTGCTCCGCTATAGCCAGCCCGTCATGCCCGGACCAATCGCCGCCTATCGCGCCAAGCTCGACAGTGGTGAGCTGCTGACCGACCCCGCGCAGGCCCTGGCGGCCGAGCGGCTGCAGGCGCTCTTCATCCGCCTACGCGCCTATAATCCGTCCCCGCAAGCATTGGAACGCCGCTGGTTCTGGAACCGCCGCCAGCGTGACGACATGCCGGACGACTACCCGAATGGCTTGTATCTGGTCGGCGACGTCGGTCGCGGTAAGACGATGCTGATGGACCTGTTTTTTGCCGCCGCCGATGTTCCACGCAAACGGCGCGTGCATTTCCATGCATTCATGCAGGACGTGTACCGCCGCATGCAGGCCGCACGTCAGGATGGCGCTGGCGACCCGATCCCCGCCGTCGCAGCGCAGATCGCACAGGACGCCGCATTGCTGTGCTTCGACGAGTTCCAGGTCACCAACGTAGCCGATGCCACCATCCTGGGCCGACTGTTTGAAGCGCTGTTTGAAGCAGGCACCGTCGTCGTGGCAACCAGCAACACCCGCATGGACGATCTATTTGCCGGTCAGCCCGGCCGCGACGCGTTCCTGCCATTTATTACGATCCTCAAACAGCACCTCGACATGATCGTCATGCACGGCAGCCGCGATTGGCGCCGGCAACAGCTGCGCGGGATGCCAACCTGGCACGTGCCGGCCAATGCCCAGGCTGACGCCGCGCTGGACGAGGCATTCCGGACGCTGACCGCCGGCGCAGAACCCCGGGCCGAGCGGCTGCGGATCATGGGCCACACCCTCGCAATCCCGCAGGCCGCATCCGGCGTGGCGCGGTTTGATTTTGAGGCGTTGTGTGGCCAGCCCCTCGGCGCCGGCGACTATCTGGCGCTGGCCACACACTACCAGGCACTCGTACTGGACGGCGTGCCCCGGCTATCGCCGGATAATTACGACGTGGCCCGGCGGTTCATCGTGCTGGTCGACGCGCTGTATGACCACCGGGTCAAGCTGGTGGCGAGTGCGGAGGCGACGCCCGACACGCTGTACCAACGGGGCGAAGGGGCGAAGGCATTCGAACGCACGGCGTCGCGGCTGCATGAGATGCAAAGCCGCGCCTACCTGGCCCTGCCGCATTTGACGTAACAGGCGTCAGACCAGCGACGCTAACCGTGCCGGCACATTACGCTCGCCCATCGGCAGCAGGTCATTGGGGTTACCAGGCATGCCGCCAACGGTATCGAAGAAGTAGCGGCAGACCGTCTCCAGCCCGCGTACGATCGCATCGGTTTGGCCGGCAGTCGTGCCATACGGCGTGAAGCCGGGCGCCAGCGATGGGCTATGGTAATGCAGCACAAACTGCCGCTGTGACCGGGCCAGCATTGACCGGATCAAAGCGATTTGCTGCTTGGTCGACTGGCCCTCAGGCGTCAGCGTGACGGTCTCTTTCAGGTGCAGCCGGGACATTACGCCGCATAGCGATACCGCCCGCCCAGGACCGTCTATCAACCCGGCCAGGACTTGCGACTGGGCGAGGGGGCCAACCGGCTCCCGGGTCATGGGCATACACAGGATCTTGCCATCGGCTGCGAGCCGGGTTGCGCTATTGAATGCCCGGAAATCCGGGCCGCCTGTAGCGGACAGGTCGCGGCCTGGTATCACACTGAAATCGACCCGTATGCCCGCCTCTGCCAGTAAAGCCATGGTGTTGGGGCCGACGCCGTACCGTCCCGCCTTGAAAAAACGGGGCTGAAACCCGAACGCCTCGGCAAAAGCGGTAATCAGGGTCTGTAGCTTCTCGCGCTCCAGCGCTTCGGGCAGATTGCCGGCATACGAATTGAACACGGTCACATCTTCGGTCAGCGGTGGCGTGATCCAGGGATGTAGATGCGCGCCCAGGGCACACGCGCCACGCTCGTGTATGGCGCGTAATGGCAGATAGCCCTCTGGTTGGCTGACGACGGCGTAGTCGGTCACATAAATCGGCCGTAAGCCATACTGCTCGAACACCGCCTGCCCGCGTTCAACCGATTGCAGGGCTGTGACAGCCATTTGGGCCCTGTCAAACGGCTTCGACCAATCGAACTCCGCCTCGCAATCGACGACGACAAACAGCGTCGGTGGACGGTCCATATCAGGGACGGCCGGCTCGTAACGCACGCCGTCCAAAGTGGTAGCCGGCACCTTTGGCGCGGGATGGGCCCGGCCGGATACCAGCCGGCGAAGCCGGGGTAGCAGCACGCGTTTGAACGGCATCTGGCCAGAGAGTGTCGACACGGCAGCGTCGACCGTGGGTAGCTTCAGG
>JAYVTX010000342.1:0-2611 GCA_043788425.1 Rhodospirillales bacterium | reverse complement strand
GCAGCCAGCACGACTGGCATTACCCCCAGCATCGGATGCGCTGTCGTCAGCCACAGCCGGGCGTCCTCGGCTGTAGCGAAGGCTGCAGCGGCCAGCGTGATCACACGTGCGATACGCTCGGCCCGCGCACTTGCCTCGGGCGAGAGCCTTGGCGAGCGTTTGAGAGTCGCCGTCGAGGCAACCAAGGCCTCGACCATCGCACGGACTGGGCCGGTCCCGGCGCGACCCGCCAATTCGCGCACCACCTCGCGGGGGAAACCGCGCCCAACCGCAAGGTTCAGCCCCGCCAGGTCGGTCACCGCCTCGCCCAACACGGCCGGGCCGCCCAGCGTCCGTGCCACTGCTTCAACCGCAATCGGATACATGGGGTCCTCGGCTCACCTGACCGCTTCGATATGGATCAGGTGAGCCAGCGCCGCAAGTCCTATCAAAACGCCGCGTCGGCCATCCGCGTCACGGTCTCGGCCCCAGCCATGATGCCCTGGAAGTGCATCGAGTGCCGCGGCAGCACACGGGCCATGTAGAATGCGCCCACGTCGAGCTTGGCCTGATAGAAGGGCGTCTCGCCATTAGCGCCGGCCGCCAGCTTCTCGCCCGCGACCTGCGCCATGCGGCACCACATGAAGCCCATCGCCACGAGACCGAACAGCCGCAGATAGTCGGTGGCCGCGGCGGCCGCCTCTTCGGGCTTGGCCATGCCGCGTTGGGCGATCACCATGGTCGCCTGCTGCAGCCGGGCAAACGCCTTGGCCGTCGGCCCGACATAGGGCGCCAATGCGGCATCCTCGGCGTGCTCTTCGAGTAACTTGGCCACGGGGTGAAAGAAGCTGCGCAGCAGCCGGCCCATGTCCTGGCCCATCTTGCGCCCGACCAGGTCCAGCGCCTGGATGCCGTTGGTGCCCTCATAAATCTGGGCGATGCGGGCGTCGCGTACCAGCTGTTCCACGCCCCACTCGTGCACATAGCCATGGCCGCCCAACACCTGCACGGCGTTGTTGGCTGCCTCGGACCCGAGGTCGCTCAGCGCCGCCTTCACGATCGGCGTCAGCAGCGCCACGAAATCGTCCGACTGCTGCCGCTTGACCGGGTCCGGATGGTGCTCGGACCGGTCGAGCTCGAGACCCACCCAGTATGACAGCGCCCGGCCGGCCTCGACCATCGAGCGTGCTTCCAGCAGCATCTTGCGGACATCCGGATGCACGATAATCGGGTCGGCCGCATCGCGTGACGGCCCTCCCTTGGCCACGCTCTTGCCCTGGCGCCGGTCCTTCGCGTAGGCGGCTGCGGACTGATAGGCGGTCTCGGCGATGCCAAGGCCCTGCATACCAACAGCCAGGCGGGCCGCGTTCATCATGGTGAACATGGCCTTCATGCCGCCATGCGCCGGGCCGACGAGCCAGCCCTTCGCCTCGTCAAAATGCATCACCGCGGTGGCGTTCGCCTTGATGCCCATCTTGTGCTCGATCGACCCGCACATGAGACCGTTGCGCATGCCGGCCTCGCCCTGCTCGTTGGGCAGGAACTTCGGCACCAGGAACAGGCTGATGCCCTTAGTGCCGGGTGGCGCGTTGGGCAGCTTGGCCAAGACCAGATGGATAATGTTGCTGGTCAGGTCGTGCTCACCGGCGCTGATGAAGATCTTCGTGCCGCTGATGCGAAAACTGCCATCGTCGGACGGCTCGGCCTTGGTGCGGATCATGCCGAGGTCGGTGCCGCATTGCGGTTCGGTCAAGCACATCGTGCCGGACCAGGTGCCGTCCACCAGCTTGGGCAGGTACGCCGCCTTCAGCTCGTCCGAACCATGGGCATACACCGCCCGATATGCGCCATGCGACAGGCCGGGATACATGCCGAACGCGATGTTGGCGCTGCTGACGATCTCCTCGAACACAGTACCGACCATTGCCGGCATGCCCTGCCCGCCATAGGCCGGATCGCACGCGAGCGACGTCCAGCCGTCATGGATCAGCTGGGTGTAGGCTTCCTTGAAACCTTTGGGCGTACGGACGACGCCGTTCTCGTACGTGCAGCCCTCGGCATCGCCGGACAGGCTCAGCGGAAACAGCACATCCTGCGCGAACTTGCCGGCGCCTTCGATCACGGCGTCCATCGTGTCGGGTGTTGCATGATCGAAGCCCGGCAGGCTCGCGAGGCTGCTGCTGTCGAGCAGCTCATGCATCACGAAACGGATGTCGCGCAGCGGAGCGGTGTAGGTGGCCATGGTTGGTTCCCCTCAGTTACGAAGTGGCTTGCCGGTCGTGAGCATGTGCTCCGTCCGGGCGAGTGACGCCGGGTTGCGGATCAGCGTCATGAACGTGCTGCGTTCCAGCGTTGTCATGTCGTCCTCGGACATGACATCGAGCATGTCGGTATCACCGCCCGTCAGCACGCGGGCGACGGCCTTGGACACCACGACGTCGTGCGGCGTCGCTTTGCCCTGCGAGGCAAAGCCGTCGACGGCGAGTTCGAGCGCCGTGTAACCGCCGGGTCCGGGCAAGCGGTATTCGAACGGTTCGGGCGGCTGGTAGCCCTCGGCCAAAGCCAGCACCTTTTGCTTGGCGTCGAACAGCAGCCGATCGCGGTTCATGGTGATGCCGTCCGAGGGGCGCAG
>JAYVTX010000341.1:0-3147 GCA_043788425.1 Rhodospirillales bacterium | reverse complement strand
GCGTAAACCCGCTCGACGCGACCGCCGCAAAGCGGCAGACAGAGCGGACACATAAAGTGCCACATGAACCGGACAAGTTGGCTCGCTACCTACACCCCGTTCCTCACCGTTCAACCAGTGGCGGCACGAATAGTGGGGCCGTGTCCCAGGGAAATAGGATCCACGTCGCCTGTGGAACTTCGGCCACCCAGTGGTCGGCCAACGCCTGCCCTGCTGGCTTGGCATACAGACACGCGAAAAGCGCAGCCGGTAACATGGCCCGTACCAGGCGCGCTGTCGAACCTGTATCGACCAGGTCATCGATCACCAGCCATCCGCTGCCCTCGCCCGCATGGCCTGGCGTCTTCAGCACGTCTGGCGCGCGCACCGCTTCACCATCATACGTCGCGATGCACACGGTCTCGATCATGCGGCAATTGAGTTCCCGCGCGACGATCGCGGCCGGAATAAGTCCACCGCGGGTAACAGCGACGACACCCTCAAACGGCGATAGTGGCAGCAGCCGGGCCGCGAGCGTGCGTGCGTCGCGATGCAACTGGTCCCAGGTGACGGTCGCGTAGGCCTGGTTCAAAACATCCGAGCCCCGTTTGCAACGGCCCGACCTGGCTGGACCAGGACGATGGCACCCGCCGGGTCTGGCAGGCCTAGGGTTAGTACCTCACTACGGAACGGGCCGATTTGGCGCGGGGGAAGGTTCACGACTGCGCAGACTTGCTGGCCGATCAGCGTCGCCGGATCGTAATGCGTCGCGATTTGGGCCGAGGATTGGCGCACGCCAAAGGCGCTGCCGAAGTCGATCCACAACTTGATCGCCGGCTTACGCGCTTCTGGAAACGGTTTGGCGTCGACGATTGTGCCGGCTCGGATGTCGACTTTCTCGAACTCGGCCATGGTTAGGTCATTCATTTGCGAGTCTGGCATCGGCGCACCCTGGCCCAGATTGGCGAGGCACGCTACGTCTAGGCCCCGATTGAGAACAGGCAGGCCATGACACCGCGCGACTTCCATTTTCCAGGGCGTTCGCCCACTTACGGCACGCACGGCATGGCTGCGACCAGCATGCCGGCTGCAACGCTGACGGCGCTCGATGTGTTGCGCGCCGGGGGCAACGCGCTGGACGCGGCTGTTGCTGCTGCGGCCGTGCTAGCGGTGATCGAGCCGCAATCGACGGGCATTGGAGGCGATTGTTTTTGCCTCTATGCCCGGCCGGGCAAGCCAATCGTGGCTCTGAATGGCTCCGGCCGGGCGGCAGCGGCGGCCACGATCGACTGGTACGAGCAGAACGGCATCACCGCGTTCGACGACACGTCGCCGCATACCGTCACGATCCCTGGTGCAATCGGCGCGTGGGAGACGCTGCTGGCAGCCCACGGCACCCGGGGCCTGGACACACTGCTACAGCCCGCTATCGCCTTTGCCGCCGATGGCTGGCCGATCCATCACCGGACGGCCAGCGACTGGCGGGGCCTGGCAGATAAATTGCGCCGGACGGGCGCTGATCCGTTCTTGCCTGGCGGCCACCCGCCCGCGCAGGGCCAACTATTCGTCCAGCCCCACTTGGCTGAGACGCTGCGCACCATCGCCCGGCACGGTTCGGCCGGGTTTTATGAGGGCGCAGTTGCTGCTGACATGGTTGCGACACTGCGCCAGCATGGTGGGCTGCAGACGGAGGAGGACTTCGCCGCCGGCCGTACTGCGGCCATTTTCGTCGACCCGATCCGGACCACCTGGCGCGGTATGGAAGTTTGGCAGTGCCCGCCCAACGGGTCCGGATTGCTTGTGCTCATGATGCTGGGCATCCTGGGCGGATACGAACCGGCCGCGGCGGGGCCACTCAGTGCCGAGCGGCTGCATCGCCATGTCGAAGCGGCACGCTTGGTGTTTCGTGATCGCAACGCATTCCTTGCCGACCCGGCGCAGGTGCCGGTCGATGTTGCGGGGCTGACGGACCCAACTTATCTGGCCAGCCTTCGCCAGTTGATTAAGCCCGACCGCGCCATGGATCCGATGCCCCCGGCCGGTGAAGCGAGCTTGCCCGTTCATCGGGACACCGTGTACCTGTGCGTCGTGGACCGCGACGGTAACGCCTGCAGCTTCATCAACTCACTGTTTATGGGCTTCGGCTCGGGTATCCTGGCGCATAAATCAGGCGTCATGCTGCAAAACCGCGGCCACGGCTTCCGGGTCGAACGTGGGCACCCCAATTGCATCGCGCCGTTCAAGCGTCCGATGCACACGATCATCCCAGGTATGGTGACCCTGGGCGGCCGTGCGGTCATGCCGTTCGGTGTCATGGGCGGACATTTTCAGCCCATGGGGCAGACGCTGTTCCTGAGCAACCATTTTGAGTACGGGCTGGATATTCAACAGGCGCTCGATCTTGCCCGCGTATTCCCCTACGCGGGCAAGCTGGAGGCCGAACGCGGCGTGCCGGCGGATGTGCTAGCGACGCTGGCGGGCTATGGTCACGCAGTTGTACAAACCGAAAGGCCTCATGGTGGCGGGCAGGCGATCTGGATCGATCACGACCGTGGGGTGCTGATCGGCGCATCCGACCCGCGTAAGGACGGGATGGCGCTGGGGTATTAAAATACTCCCCGGTCGTAACGTGTCCCCGGTCGTAACGTGTTCTAGGACGCGTCATTACCCTCATTTGGGTGGCGAAGTTCCTCACGGGTCATGGGCGTCTCCCGCCACTCACCCTGGTCGGCGACGCTGGATCCGCCCGGAAACTCGCCGAGATTAGCCTGGATGCTAGCTTCCTCCACAATTGTGCCCGCGTGTGCCGGGTCGACCTGCGCCGTCATACCGGCGCTTTGCATCCGGATTAGCGCATCTGCTTGCTCGAGATAGGCGGCGGCCCCGGCCGCAGGGCTGCCATCAGCCTTCCAAAGCTGTTCCGCCCGGGCGGTTACAGCCTGATGGTGGGCGGGCGAGGGATCGAGCGGATTGTCGGACATGCGGTCAGCTCCAAGGTTACTTCCCACCCAAGCGCGCCACGGCGCGAAGCGTTCCCCGCCGCGGCCACGCGAGGCCATATCCGGCCATGGCGACTAATGACAGGCCCAGTATCGCCGCCGTCTGAGGCTCTGGCACATCGACAGTTCCGGACACAGCGGTCGGGGTCACGTATGCGACAGTGTGGTT
>JAYVTX010000340.1:0-6212 GCA_043788425.1 Rhodospirillales bacterium | reverse complement strand
ACATGGACGACGCAGGACCCGCACTGGCTCGTGTCGCAGCCCACATGTGTACCCGTCAGGTGCATCTGCTCACGCAGTAATTCGACCAGCAGCGTCCGGCCCTCAACCGTTTCGGTACGGGCGCGGCCGTTCACATTCAGTGTTACCTGCGGCATTCGTTTCATCTCCCTACGCGGTGGCCGTAGTGTGCGGATAGGTTGTGGAAAGGGTCAAGACCAGCTGGTCGCGGACCATAGCACGTCAAACCCCGCCGCCGCATCGCAATCGTCGCATCGTATTCGTCGTACGGTTTCACGTCTGCACGACTATGGAACCCCACGAGCCGAACAAGAATTGGCGGTTTGCAGACGGCGGTCGCACATCGCCACCATTAGCAAACATCCGATTTCCAAGACCGTCCGCACGTTTAATTAGCCCTCGAGACCCCACGCCGCCGACAATCCAGGCCACGCACGTTGGAATTACAGTGCGCCCGCCGCCTTCAGCTTCACGACTTCCTGCTCCACCCGGCCGATGCCACCATTGGCATACAGGATCTGTACCCGCCCGGCCGACAAATGGGACAGCACAACGTTGCGGTACAGCGCGTTATAGCGGGTGGCATCGGCCGGGTCATAGCCGAACTTGGGCGCGACCGTGCGCAGGAAGATTTCGCTCTGGACCACGGCCGGGCCGGTTAACGTGTAGTCGGCGTCGGACAGGTTTTGCAGCACGTATTCATAAAGTAGGTTGGACTGCGTCGGCGCACTCGCCTGGATATTCACCGATCCCAGCTGCCGCACGGCCGCCAGCCGAAGCCGGCCGGTTGCGTCCTTCATCAAATAACCGCGCTCGACCGGGTCCTGGCCAGCCATGATGGCGGCGGCGCGCAGCCAGTTCACGACACTGAACTCATTACCGCCATTGGGCGCACCATGGGCCGACGCCTGGGTGATGACGAACGGCACCGGCATCCCGCGGGCCATACTTTCGGCAATGCCGATCATGTGGTGGGCGCCGGTTTTCGTGTTGCCAGCCGCGCCCCAGGCGTCGGTCTTGCCGTTGCCGCCGAAGTTCATCTCAATGTATTCGGACCCGTCGGCATTCCACTGGAACACGATCGTTTTCGCCCAGTCGTGCAAAACGGGCGTACCGATCACGAGGTCTTCGTCGATCACCAGATCCGCATCCGGCGTTTGACCGGCCCCATTCCACAAAACCGGCATGCCCCGTGCGTTCAACGTGCCGTACACTTTACGATAGGGGTCAGCCAAATTGATCGCGCTGGTCAGGTTCACTGCCACGTGCATCGCAAGCCCGCCGGGTTCTGAGTGATGGCCGCCGAACACGCTGCCTGGCGACGCGATATACGGCATCGGCAGCTTCGGACAGGCGGTCCCGTCATCGCGCACGCCGGGGAACACGCCCGCCAGCAGGCCGCCGGGAATGCGCCCGGCCTCGGTCTCATCAATCAGGCTCTCGGCCACCAGCCTATCCACGATCGCCTGCTTCTTGGCCGCATCCAGGCCCGCGCGGCTGCGGATGCAGGTATCGGCATTGAAAACCGCATCCTCGGTCGCCGCACGGACGGCCGGGTCCTTGATGGTCGCAACCGTATTCTTGATGCACGCCAGCGACGACGTGGCCAGCGACGACGTGGCCAGCAGCGAGCTTTGCGCCAGCTTCGTCGCACCGTCATTCCATGGTCCGATTGCCAGCTGATCGGCGTGCGCGCCCGTCGTCAGCAAAGCGGCGGCAGCGACGACGACGGAAGTGCGTCTCATGGTTGCCCCCTATACGATTTGACCGGCATAGCGAACCCGGACGCCGGGGCGGGCGAACTTTTAGTGACACTGGCCATGGAGCGGTACAGCATGCCCCCCATGAACAAACCCATCCGCGCAATTGTGTTCGACGCCTATGGGACGCTGTTTGATGTGCAGTCCGTCCTCGACCAAGTCGAACGGGCTTGCCCGGGCCGGGGCATGCTGGTTACGCAAATCTGGCGTTTGAAGCAGCTGGAATACACGTGGCTTCGAACGGCGATGGATGCATTTGTTGATTTTGAGCGGCTGACACAGGACAGCCTGGTCTACGCCCTGGACGCCGCCGGAATAGCCGCCACGCCGGCCCTGCTGGCTGACTTGTCAGACGCGTATTTGCACTTGACCCCGGCGCCTGATGCCGTGGCGACGTTGCACGCGCTGGCCCAGCACCGAACGGCCATTTTTTCCAACGGTAGCGCCGCGATGCTGGCAGCGTTGGTCCGAAACTCGGGCCTGGGGCCCCTGCTGACAAATGTCATCAGCGTCGATGCGGCGCGGGCCTATAAGCCTAGTCCAAAGGCGTATGCGCTTGTCGAGGCGACGACGGGTATTGCGCCCTCTCAAACGCTGTTCGTATCGGGTAACGGCTTTGACGTTGCGGGTGCCAAGCGGTTCGGCTTTCAGGTCGCCTGGGTCAGACGCAATGGCGGCCCTGCCCCGGCCAGCCCAGCCGCGGGTCCGGGTGAGCTGTTTCAGGCCCTACGGTTGCGGGCGGAAAAGCTGGATGGTGAGCCGGACGTCACTGTGACGTCGCTGACCGAGATCATTAGCCTTTTGTAATTTGGAGCCCACCGCCATGCCGCGATTTTCCGCCAACATCTCCATTCTGTTCAACGACCTGCCGTTCATGGACCGCTTTGCCGCGGCGCGCGCGGCCGGTTTCCACGCCGTCGAATGCTGGTTCCCGGGTGAGCACGGCACGACCGAGATCGCCCAGCAACTGGATGCGCATGGGCTGGAGATGGTCGGCATCAACACGTCCCGCGGCGTCGGCGATCAGTGGGGCCTGGCCGCCGTACCCGGGCAGGAAGCCGCGTTCGGCGTGTCGATGGATGACGCCTTGGCCCAGGCAGCCCTGCTCGGTTGCTCCAACATCCACGTCATGGCCGGCATGACGCACGGTGACCCGGCCGCCGCCCACCGCACATTCCTGCTGAACCTGGAACACGCGATCCGCCGGGCAGAGGGTACGGGCATCACGCTGCTGATCGAGCCGCTGAACCACTTCGACCGCCCCGGCTATTTGCTGTCGTCGACGGTTCAGGCGACCGAGATCATCGCCCAAGCCGGCCTGCACGATTTGCGCCTGATGTTCGATTGCTACCACGTCGCGCGGGAGGAAGGCGGCGTTCTGGAACGGATGCGCGCCGTTTGGCCCCATATCGGGCACATCCAGATTGCCGGCGTGCCAAACCGCGGCGCGCCGGATCAGGGCGAGCTTGATTACGCGCCCATCTTCCAGGGCATCGACGAATTAGGCTGGCCCGGCTGGGTCGGAGCCGAATACCAGGCGTCCGGCCCGGCGGCGGACAGCTTGGATTGGCTTAAGCGCTCTGAGACAGCACAGGTTCAGCCGAGCTGACCACCCTGCCCGGCCCGCAACGCATTCCTGTCTATTTCGGCGAGTACGCCACGGTACTACAATCCAACGGCTGGCAGCCATGCTGACGATTGTTGTGCTGCTGCCCGTATTTCGCTGCTGACCCCGTTGATCTGTTTACACGCCTTGCTACCAGCCCTTATCCGCCGGGTGCTGCTGCTCGAGCCCGATCGGGTCCGGCTGACGCCGGGTCTGCGGGGTCATTTGGTGGATACATGACCACGCTCGCATCGAAACGATTAAGGCGGACAACCGGGCTCCGGCCCAATTCTCTTCCCTGGTCGTAACGATGGTGATATATCGTAGGTCTGGTTTTAGGGCGTCGCCGACATGCAGCCTCGAAACGACGGACGTAGTACCAAAATCGCAGTGCCGCTGCGACGCACGATTGTCTTCGCCATCTGCCTACTTTGGCTCGCCGCCCCGGCCGTTGCCCAGCCGTCCGGACCCGGCGGCGCGTTGCCCCAGGGCTCTCCCATTCCCCGGGTCCTGCCATCGCCTACCCCCCGGGTATCGCCCGGCCTTGCTGCGCCCGCGCTGGCCGCGCCCGCAATCAGCGGCGTAGGTTCAGTCGCGGTAACGGGCGTCACAGTCGACGGTGCAACCGCGTATTCCGGCCCCACCCTCGCTGAAATCACGGCCGGGCTGGTTGGACACGCGACGCCGGTTTCGCAAATCGAGGCAGCACGGGTAAAGCTGCTGAACCTCTACCGTCGCGACGGCTATGCCCTCACGACCGTTACCGCCACGGTCGATCGGCAGCAGCGGTTGCGGCTCAGCGTGATCGAGGGCCGGATTACCGACGTAAAACTCGAGGGCGATATCGGCCCGGCCGGCACACAGGTTCTACGCTTTCTGCGGCACCTGACCGAGGTCCGCCCGATCGACACTGCCACCCTCGAACGCTGGCTGCTCCTCGCGCAGGATGTACCCGGCGTCACGCTTCGCGCCGTACTGCAACCCTCGGCCGCCGAGCCCGGTGCCCTGACTCTTGTGGCGCAGGTCGAGCGCAAGGCCGTCGCCGGGCTGCTGAGCATCGACAACCGCGGCTTCCGCCTCACCGGACCTGAGCAGGGCCTGGCACTTCTCGAGCTGGACAGCGTTACATCGCTAGGTGAGCGAACACAGGTGACCGCCTATCACACCGCGGGCAACACGCAGAACTTTGGCCAGGGGTCGGTCGAAGTATTCGTGGGCGGTAGCGGTCTGAAGCTGCGGGCCTATGGCGGCTACGGCGAAGCCAACCCGGCTGGATTCCTGCGCGCGGTTGGCTATCGCGGCACCACGGCCGTGTTCGGCACAACCCTCAACTATCCCGTGATCCGCGCCCGGCAGCAAACCCTCAATCTCGCGCTTGCCCTCGACGCTGTCGAGACGACGATCAACACCAACGCCGGCCCGGGTGGCGGCAGCATCCGTACCGGCCGGGACGCTCTGCGTATCCTGCGCCTCGGCATCGACTACGCGTTGGAGGACAATTTGCTGGGCGACGATCGCGCTGCCGTAAACAGCGTCAGCGTCAGACTGTCGCAGGGCCTACCGACGCTCGGTGCCTCATCGCAAAACGAACCAACTGCCAGCCGCCTGAACGAACGCATCGACTTTACCAAATTCGTCCTCGACGCCGCCCGGGTGCAGACGTTGCTGGAGCCCTGGACCGATGCGTCGGTCACGCTAAAGGGCCGCGTGCTGGGCCAGGCAACCGCCAACGTGCTCCCGCCGGCCGAGAAGTTCTTCCTGGGCGGTGCCGAGTTCAATCGCGGGAACTATTCTGGTGAGGTGACGGGCGACAATGCCCTAGTCCTGTCAGCCGAACTGCAGCTCAACACGCACCACGACGCGAGCGTATTCGGCCTGCCGGTGCCGATCACGGCACAGTATTATGCGTTTTATGACTACGGCCGGACCTGGGAAAACCAGCGTCTGGACGCGAATGCCCGCCTATCCTCGATGGGCCTTGGCGTGCGTCTGACCCTCACGCGGTTCACCGAATTTGGGCTGGAGGGCGTGCATCGGAACACGCGCCTAGTCCACAGCGGTATGGCCGGCCCCACGGCCAACCCCACGGCCAGCACCGTCGCACCGTTGAAGGCCGATGCACTTTATTGGCGCGTGGTCACCCGGTTCTAGGAGGCAGCGATGCGCAGCACTTTGCTCTCATCCATGGCACTGCACCTGGCCCCATTCCGCCGCGCCCATCTGCTGCGGACCACGGCGTTGCAGGCGGCGGTCCTGCTTGTGCTGGCGCCTGCCGCCTGGGCCCAGCCCGTGCCCAATGCACGGCCCGTTGGCGGCAGCGTGATTGCCGGGTCGGCCAACATCGCGCGCACCCCCACGGCTACCACCATCAACCAGTCCAGCCAGCGCGCCGCGATCGACTGGCGCAGCTTCGACGTGGGCCGCGATCAGACGGTCCAATTTCAGCAACCGGGCGCCGCCGCAATCGTGCTCAACCGCGTCACCGGCCCCGACCCATCCGCCATCGCGGGGCGCATCATCGCAAATGGCCAAGTTGTCATAACTAACCAGTCCGGCGTCATGTTCCACAAGGGCGCGCAGGTGGATACAGCCGGGCTGATCGTCAGTGCAGCGGGTATTACGCCCGCCAACTTCGTGGCCGGCCGTATGGTGTTCGACCAGGCACCGCGGCCCGGGGCGCAAATCACAAACGCGGGTACCATCACGGTGCGCGACGCCGGACTTGCAGCGCTGGTGGCACCCCGCGTCGCAAATTCCGGCGTGATCCAGGCCAAGATGGGTCACGTAATCCTGGCCGGTGCCGAGACCCATACGCTAGATTTGTACGG
>JAYVTX010000339.1:0-2583 GCA_043788425.1 Rhodospirillales bacterium | reverse complement strand
GTCGCCATCTCCGGCTTTGGCCAGCAGGTCGGCCAGGGGTAGTCTGTCCTCGGTCATCGGGTCCTCATCGGTTCGGGGTGAAGCGTCGCAACTCCACCTGAGCCGTCTGATCCGATGGCCACCTCAAACCTGATCTGCGGGTAGGGTTTGGCCCTTCCGGCCGGCTACGCCGACCTCCAGGCAAAACCCCACCCGCAGAACTCATCCAATTTCCACCACGAGCGCGGACGCTACCTATTTGGCAGCGCAGTCAGGTCACCGCGCATAAGCCGTTCCAGCCGTTTCAGCATGCTGGTGGCCTGCTCCGGACCACGGCCGGGAGTGATCGCCCTGCGTAACGCATAGTTCAAAGGCCCGCAGCACGCGGTAACATCGGTTTCAGCTCCCACCAAGGGAGCCAGGGACGCCTTCACGGCGCTCCTGATATCGTCCTCCGTAATGGCTGTTTTAATCGGAATGGGACGGGGCAGTCGGGTGGGACGAGGCACATGAGTTCTCCGTCGTCGAAAGAATACTCATACGGCAGGCTTTGCGGTCGCCTTGAAAAACGGTCACGACGATTCCGAAGAACATTAGGCAGCGGACGCTTGGCTGGGCGACCGCCAAACCACCACACGATACGTGCTGGGTGGGAGTCGCGGTCGCTCCATTCAGCAGCCATAGAAACGTTGGCGAACAACAACGCGACCCCCACCCCGCTTCCACTGGGGTATGTCCAGAATGGATCCAGCGCGGCTCCGGTATCCCCGGCGCGCTCTCCAGGACGGGAAATGCTGGAGACGGAGGCGCACGTCTATCTGCGCGATGCCCGGCGGGAACTTTGCGGCGTTAATGCCGACTTCCTACCGCCCCAAGGCCCGCACGTGGGTCCGGGGAAAACGACGCCTGACAATGCCTCTACCTGGGCCGCAGCACGCTGGTTGGAACCAGCATCGTCGCACCACAGCGACGATCTGCGGGGCAGGCGGCTGGCCCCCGATATAGGGTAGCGTCGTTATACTGGGCTGCGACAACGTGCCCCGAGAGCCGCCGCCCCGGAATGGGGGCAGGGAAGCGGAAAGCGGATTGTTGTCTAACACCAACTCGCCTATTGTTTGAAGTACGCCCCCTTGGCCTACTTCCGATTGAGCTGATGCGTGCTGGGTTTACGACAAGCCAGTTCTAGGCGGCCAGACCCTCATAACGCCGGTAACCTATTGTATGCTGGGCAACAGCGTCGTTGTTCTGCTCGACCCATACTTGGTCGTTTTTACGATACGGACGGGTGTTAACGGCGGTCGAATTCCAGGCGTTCGTCCGCCGCCAGGCCGCTTCACGGGAGCTTCAGCCGCAGAAGAAGGAGCGCGCGGCTGAGCAGGTGCGGGAAGCGGAGCGTGCACCGGTCCCGTTGCTGCCGGCGTGGCGCGACCCGACCGGGCAGGGCCGCGACAGCCTTGGACGTGGCACGTCGCCGGAAGAGCTGGCGCGGGTTGCCGACCAAGCCCCAACTGCCGTGCGCGAGGTTGAGGCGCAGAAGGACTATTTATGGGGTGCCTATCGCGATCCCGACCAGGCCGGCGACGCACTGGACAAGCAACTTGAGCGATCCGGCCACGGCCTTCGCGTGGCGTCGCGGACCTTGTGGGAGGAAGGGCCGGAGGTGCGGGGCACCTTGCCCGGCCGGAAGGGTGGCTTGCCGGCCGGGCCGCGCAAGGACGATCGGGCGCGCCCCAAGCCCGCAGCCGCCCCGGTCGGCGGAAGCCTGGAGCGGGAGGCTGCGGCGCGGGATACCGCCGAAGTACCAGGCTTATCTTTACACGTACTGAGCGGCATTTCCGTTAGTTCCAGTCCCAGGCTCTATTTATCGAAACCGAAACGGCATCTCGACAAACCCGGCCACCTGTGGCTTTGAAGCCAAATATCTGGAGCAGCCGTGAGCTATTTCTATCCTGCGCACGAACTTGCGTCAGCAACGTCGGTGTTTCGTGCTTGCTGCTATATTCAGCACTCGCAACGTTGCGAGTGGGACGGGCTAATATCTGCCGCCAAATACGAGGTAAAGGACTAGAAGCACCACGAGCAGGCCCACGCCGCCGCCATAGCCGCGTCCACCGTAGAAGCCGCGGTTGTAGCCGTAGTAGCCACCACCGCCAAATAGAACGAAGAGCACGATAATTATTACTAGGAGGCTCATGGGTTATCCTTTCAAAACGCAATCGGCACCGCGGGAACTTCGTTGCGTGGGTCCGTGCTGATGGGCAGGCGACGGCTTCGTCATCTTAAGGTTTATCTCGGATCGGTTCATCAACGTGCCAACCTGCTAAGCAACACCGCGGACGATGCAGGATATAAGAACGCTTCGGCCGATGTGATCGTTGCCTCGACGTCCTTGGCCAGGCGGCGGTTTTAGTCGATCCAGGCGAACTGAGGTGGCCCCGATCGGCTGGACAGGTTGGCGGCGAAGATAAGCTATCCCCTGGTTCCGGTTATGCCGCCAGCTTCAGGCCCGACGACGGCGTCGAGCCAATTCCCAAATACGCCTCCCCAGGGGTGCGCCCAGCCAGCGCCGAGTGAGGCCGTTCGTTGTTGTAGTGGGCGATCCAT
>JAYVTX010000338.1:0-6628 GCA_043788425.1 Rhodospirillales bacterium | reverse complement strand
ACCAGCGCGCCCGGCTTCGACGCATTGCCCTTACCACTGAAAGATAGATTGACCGGCAGCCCCTCCGCCGCCTGCAGCATACGGGCCAAGTGCCACGGGCCCGGTGTACAGGTCGTGGCGCTGGTGCCGGTAGCAGGGCCGGTGCCGCCGCCGACCAGGGTGGTCATACCGGCGCACAACGCCTCCTCGATCTGTTGCGGGCAGATGAAGTGAATGTGGCTATCGACACCACCGGCGGTCAGGATCTTACCTTCGCCGGCAATGATCTCCGTGCCCGGCCCGATGATAATGGTGACGCCGGGCTGGACGTCGGGGTTGCCGGCCTTGACGATCGCGTGGATGCGGCCATTCAAGATGGCAACGTCCGCCTTTACGATTCCCCAATGGTCGATGATCAGCGCGTTGGTGATGACGGTGTCGACGGCGCCGTCGGCCTGTGACGCCTGGGACTGGCCCATGCCGTCACGGATGACTTTGCCACCACCGAACTTTACTTCCTCACCATAGATCGTGTGGTCATGCTCGACCTCTGCCAGCAGATTGGTGTCGGCCAGCCGGACCCGGTCGCCCACGGTCGGACCGTACATGTCGGCATAGGCGCGGCGGGTGATTCTCATCGTGGGGGGACCGCGTTTGGATTGAGCGCACCGCCGATCAGGTTGCGGAACCCATGCACGATGCGCGCGCCGCGATAGGGGATGAGGGTGACGCTGCGGGTCTGCCCCGGCTCGAACCGGGTGGCAGTACCCGCCGCAATATCTAGGCGCTGACCGCGGGCGGCGGCACGGTCAAAATCCAGTGCGGCGTTCGTTTCGGCAAAGTGGTAGTGGCTGCCAACCTGCATCGGGCGGTCGCCGGTATTGGCTACCGTCAAAGTCGTGCGCGGCTGCCCGGCGTTCAGATCGATGTCGCCGTCCATAACCAGGATCTCACCCGGAATCCCCGTTTCTTCACTCATCGAATTGGCTCATGCACGGTGACCAGTTTCGTGCCGTCGGGAAACGTCGCCTCCACCTGCACATCGGCGATCATCTCTGCCACGCCCTCCATAACCTGGGCGCGGGTAACCACGTGCGCGCCGGCCGCCATCAGATCGGCGACGGTGCGGCCATCGCGCGCCCCCTCCACCACGAAATCGGCAATCAGCGCCACGGCTTCCGGATGATTGAGACGGACGCCCCGCTCCAGGCGCCGGCGGGCGACGGTGGCGGCCATGCTGATCAGCAGCTTGTCCTTCTCACGTGGCGTCAGATGCATTCAACACTCCCAAACGCGGGGCAGGGGACGACCGCGGCGCAACACGGCCAAACCTGCCACGGATGCGGCGCGTAGGCACGCGCCATTTGCGGCAACGATACGCGCGATCAGCAGGCCGTCCACCACCGATGCGCCAGCGTCGTAGGGGTTCAGCGCCGCCCGCAGCGGGTCCAGCAGCGTTGCCGCGTCCGGCCCGGCCATCAGCATCGTCGCCACCGCGCGTCCGCCCGCCGCGCTGGCTGGGCGATCGAGCATCGCCTGCACCGGGCCGATCAGCCGGGTCATGTCATGCAGCACCAGCCGGCCAGCCCGGCGCAGCACGATACGGTCGCGGATGCTGGCGTGTCGCACCGTCTCCCCCATCGCGCTGCGGCCGAACACCAGCTGTTCAATGCCCAAAAAACTGCTGCTGGCGTCCACGTCGATGGTGAGCGTGCGGTCGAGCGCGCAACCGTCGAACAGGATTGTTTCCTGCGGCAACCACTCCAGCGATGCGCCCGGCGCGACGGTAAGGGCCGTGGTGACGTGGGCGAAGCTGCCGGGTAGGGCGCGGTAGAACCGTTCGGCCGCCTGCGTCGTTACGGTCGCCATCGTGCCGGGCCCGGCCCCGATGTCGGTGGCCAGTCGGTCCCCGCCCGCGACGCCACCGGTCGTGTTGAGCACGACAGTTTCATGCCAGGCCACTGGGCGGGGAAAGCGTGCCTTGAGTGCGCCCTGCTGATACAGTGAATCGATGGCAGTGGCTCCGTCGCGGCAGCGCAGTGTCAGGCGTAGCTGGCCGCGCGCGCGCTGGTGCGGGTCGGGGATGGGATCCATACGCCTTCAAACGCCGGGCAGGGCGGCCATGCAAGCGTGCGCGTGCCTGCGGACGCGTTATGGTGGGGTTACGTGGTGCGACCAAACGATCCACCCTGCGTCGTCATCGCGTATGATGACGATAGTGCTCGGTACGCGGCAGTGCCTACTCAGTGTTCTGAACTATAACCCGGACGTTCGCCTATTTTCACGCGCTTTGTCCGATTTCCAGCAAGGCCCGGCCCGGCAGCGCTGGCGGGCTAGTGATGCCGGTGCGCAGGGTGCCCGATAAGCGGGTGAGGTTCCCCAGCGGCTGAGCGGGGCCGTTCAGTGCACGTTAAATTGGGTGTCGCGCGACCGATAGATGCCCCTCGATCCTAAATAGAACTTGTAGGCGGCGCAGTTCGGCCGGTGGACGCAGTGGAGCTTCTGGTACGGTCGGCAGCCGACGGGGGACCCGGCCATCATTCACTTCACGAACCTCCCGCCCGGGGCCGCTATGCCGATCGCGAGGATAAGCCGTAACGCTATCTGGGCCACCATCCATGACGGGATGTTTATCGTGATCCGCTAATGCGCACGCCGTGGGGTTGCGTCCCGATGCTGGACCGCCATCCGCACCACCTCGCGCAGCATATACTGCGCCGACGTGGCGAGTTGGCTCTGCCGATCTATTGGGCAACGCGCCGGATTATCTGACCCGCCCATGCCCGGGGATCCCACAACGCCCGCAGTCGCAGCCAATGCAGCGCGACGGCACCGCTGGCCAGGCTGCGCTTGTACTGGCTGTCGCCGGCCAGGAAATCGTACCGGTCCATGCCGCAGCCGGCATAGTAGCCGATCGCAGCGGCATGACAGGTCAGGCCGGGTTTCTGTGCGGCAGATGTTGTCGCGTAGTCAAAGCCGCTTTGGTATGCATAGATCGTCCCTCCCTGGATGAAGCAATACAGGATGCCGATCGGGCCCGTGGCGGACGACACGCGCAGCATCTGCACGGTGCCGGCCGGAACACCGGTCGCAATCAGGGCGTGGTGAAAGCGCACGATGGCGGACCGGGCGAATACGCCGGGCTGTCCGCGGGCGTTCCAGGTCGCGGTATGCAGCGCGACTAGGGTAGCGAACCACGCTGCAGCTTCCGCCGCATTTTGCGCGGCGTCGATCGTGATTGTGCCATATCCGCGCGCCGAACGGGCCAGGGCCTGGCGGGTATTGCGACTGACGGGGTCCGCAGCGTGCAGGTCGCGAAACGGGGCCAAGCGGCTTTGCAAAGGTGTGCCCCCCATTGCCTGTGCCACAGCGCGGACACGATCATCCACCCCCGACAGCATGGCTGGACGCATGGCCGATAGCATGGCCCGCAGCACGTCCGGGCGGCCCGGCGCAACCAGCGGCCCATTATGTTCGATGAAAGTGCTGTCCCAGGCCGGGTCACCGGTTTCATGCAAATGCAGCACGGGTGGCCAGCCGGCCCGGTTGGCGAGCGCCAGGGCAACGGTCTGCCCATCCTCCGTCGCCTCGATCAGGACCGGGTTGCTGTAGCGCTCCTGCGCCAAGGTGCCGACCCAGGTCCAGCGCTGGAAAAACGACGCGCCTGCCCGGTCGGCCATAGCGTCCCACCGCGGGCCGAGGGACGGGAGGGTGGCCGGATTTAGCCTTCGAGCCTGGATGCACGGACGCATCGGCGGGTTGTGCAGCCCTTTCCGTGCCCGGGCAAACCAGGCAAGAAGCGGTGCGGTCTTGGGGGTTCGGGTGCGGTCGATACTGACATCGTTTGTGGTGCCGCCTATCGGTCTGCTGCTGCTTGCCCTGGTTTGCGCCGTGCTGGCTGCCCGGTCCGGCGTGCGGCTGACCTGGCGGCGGCGGCTGGGCGATCTGGCCGGGCTGTCGCTCGTGCTGCTGACGGCGCTATCGCTACCGGTGGTGGCCAGCGCGCTTCTGGCGTCATTGTCCGTGCCGGTGGGCGAGGGAAGTGCCGGCGCCATCGTCATCCTGGGCGGCGACGTCGTGCGCCAGCCGGGCGATGGGGTCGTGATCGGGCCGTTGACGCTGGAGCGGCTACGCGCCGGCGCGGCATTGCATCGCAAGACCGGGCTGCCAATCCTGGTAACCGGCGGCGTGGTGGATGGGACGTCTCGCCCGGTCGGCGTGCTGATGGCCGACAGCCTGCGTCAGGATTTCGGCGTGCCGGTGCGCTGGGTGGAGCAAGCTAGCTACGATACGTGGGAGAATGCGGCGTTCAGCCAGCGCATGCTGGCCGCCGCTGGGGTGCAACGCGTGCTGCTGGTAACGCACGCCTGGCACATGCGCCGCTCGGTGCTGGCGTTTACGCGGCAGGGACTTACCCCACTACCGGCACCGGTTCGCACGGACCTGTGGCCCCGCTTTGTCGCCAGCGAGTTCATGCCCCGGCCGTCCGCCTGGTTGAACAGCTACTTTGCCCTACACGAATGGATCGGGTTGGTCTGGTATGCTGTCCGCGGTTGAGCGTATCGCCGATGTGCCGGCCGCTTGGGATACGCTATTCGACGCGGCACCCGCACAATCGACCCGCGCCTGGTGGGCTGCGACCGAAGACGCGGCCCTGCCCACTGGCGTTCGTGCCCGCTACCTCCTGTGCTATCAGGATGGCCGACCCGCGGCGCTGATCCCATTACGGCACGGGCCGGCGGGCACTGGCAGCCTGACGACGCCCTACACGACTGCCTACCAGCCGATGGTCGCGCCAGGTGCCGATGTGGGCGCGGTGGGTGAGGTTTTGGCCAGGCAGGCGTCGCGCCTAGTCCTCGACGCGATGGACCCGGCCTGGCCCAGCCTGCCGGCGCTGCTGGCCGGTGCCCGCCGGGGCGGGTTGCGGGCGCGGACGTACCAGCATTTCGGCAACTGGCACCGGGACGTGGCTGGGCTGGACTGGGCCGCCTATTTGGTAACGCGCCCCGGCCGGCTACGCGAGACGATCCGCCGCCGTACCGCCGCCTGCCTACGTGACCCGGCCATCCGCCTGACGCTGGCCACAACTGGCCCGGCGGTCCTGGAGGCCCTTGCGGCGTATGAGGCGATCTACGCCCGCAGCTGGAAAACGCCCGAGCCGTTTCCCCGCTTTAACCAGGCCCTGCTGCCAGGGCTAGCCGCGGCCGGCATGCTGCGCATCGGTGTGTTATGGATCGGCGACCGCCCCGCCGCTGCACAGTATTGGACGGTGCGCCACAGCGTCGCGACCGTGTTGAAGCTGGCACATGACGAGGCCGATCGCGCCCGCTCTCCGGGCACCGTCCTCACGGCCTGGATGATCCGGCACCTGTTGGAGGACGGCCACGTAACGTCGCTAGATTTCGGACGGGGCGATGATCCGTATAAGGCGGAGTGGGTCGATGACCGCCGCGAACGGGTGGGCGTGCTGCTGGCCCGGCCCATTTCGGTTAGGGGCGCGGCGGCGTTGCTGCGGCATGATCTGGGTGGGTTGCGGCGGCGGATGCGACGGGTTGGGCCGGGCTAGCGCTGCCATGCGACGCTCATTTCGAAGAAGCGGATGACATCAACAGGATTGCTGGTTTTCGCCGGCGTGTACTTTGCCGCAGTGGCGTCGCCCGGGCCGGGAACGGTATCTGTCGTGGCACGGGTGCTGGCGCAGGGCACTGGCGGGCTGGCGGCGTACATCGCCGGATTCGTGCTCGGCGACCTGATTTGGTTCACCGTCGCAGCAACCGGGCTGGCGGTCGTCGCCCAAACCTTTACCGGTGTGATCATCGGTCTGCGGCTGGCGGGCGCAACCTATCTGCTGGTGATCGCCTATCAGCTTTGGACCGCTCCCGTGGCAGCCGGGGTCGCGGATGTGGTGCAGGCGGCCGGGCTGCGGACGACGCTGGCTGGACTGTCGCTGACGCTGGACAATCCCAAGGTCATTACATTCTTCGTGGCGCTGCTGCCCGCGGTCGTGGACCTGCCTGCGCTGAGTGTCACCGGATTTGCGGAGATGGCGGCGTTGATTGCGCTGATTCTCTCCTGTGTTCTGGCCGGGTATGGCTTGGCCGCCGCCCGTGCCCGGCGGCTATTCACCACGCCCCGCGCCATGCGGCGGCTGCACCGCAAGTCCGGCGTGGTTATGGTCGGCGTGACCGTCGCGGCCGCCGTGCATTGATGGCTCGTTACGTCTAAACATACTGAGACTTTCGCTTAACGTGATTTCCTGAAGCGTTACGCCGGCCTGGTCAGTTTTTGGGGTTCTTACGGCTCAATCCGGTGTGCAACCGGGCCATTTCCGACCGCCCGGACGCACTTCTCTCCTCAAAGCGCCGCCGGTTTGGCCATCAGCACCACCGCCCGGCGCAGGTTGTACGCCACGACCTGCATCGTCAGGTCCACCCGGTTGCGCTCACCCGTCCAGAGCCGGGCGCGCCGGGTCCGGTAGCTGCGCTTGAGCGTGCCGAACACCCGCTCCACCGCGCCCCGCACCGGCGACACGGCCCGGTTCATCCATGTCTGCCACGGCTTTAGCCGCCGCCGGCCGCGGGCGCTGTGCATCACCCAGTCCTGCGCGCCCGCCTGGTCGACCGCGGCCCGCATCGCCCGGCTGTCATAG
>JAYVTX010000337.1:0-3658 GCA_043788425.1 Rhodospirillales bacterium | reverse complement strand
CAGCGCCTGTCGGCCACGCACATGCCGCAGGTGCGGGTATTGAACTACAGCGGCTCCGGGATTGAGACGACGTTCACCCAGGGTGAGGACGCATGCCTGGCCGCACTGGTGCCTATCCTGCCGCGGCGAACGGATCGGTCGCTCATGATCGTGGGCGCTCTGGCAGAGCCGGTGGAAGACCAATTTCGGCGCATGCTGGACGCGCTCGGCGTGGGGCCCGTGCAGTTCATGCCGCCCCGTGCCAGCACCGATCTGCCCGGCATAGGCCCAGAGACCCAGTACCTGCTGGCCCAACCATTCCTGTCCGACACCGCCCGCGCGCTGGAGGCCCGAGGCGCCACCCGGCTGCCGGCACCATTCCCGCTGGGGATAGAGGGCACAACCGCCTGGCTGCAGGCTGCCGCCACCGCCTGGGGCGTGGATGCCGGGCACTTTGCCGCCGTGACGGCACCCGCCATTGCCCGTGCGACCGGCGCATTGGAGCGTTACCGCCCCACGCTGACTGGCAAACATATCTTCCTGTTTCCCGACAGCCAGCTTGAAATCCCGCTCGCGCGCTTCCTCTCGCGCGAACTGGGTATGGTATTGGACGAAGTCGGTACGCCGTATTTGCACCGCCAGCATCTGGCACAGGAGCTGGCGTGGCTGCCGGAGGGGACCGCCCTGGTCGAGGGCCAGGATGTCGACCGCCAGCTCGACCGCTGCCGCGCTGCCCGTCCGGATTTAGTAGTCTGTGGCCTCGGCCTCGCGAACCCGCTAGAGGCGGAGGGTATGACGACAAAATGGTCCATCGAACTGCTGTTCACGCCCATTCAGGGCTATGAGCAGGCTGGCGATTTAGCGGAGCTGTTTGCCCGTCCGCTGACCCGGCGCACGCTGCTCAAGGTCTGACCCGGTGCAACTGACGCTCTGGACCTACGAGGGCCCACCGCATATCGGGGCCATGCGCGTCGCGACCGCGATGACCGGCGTCCATTATGTTCTGCATGCGCCGCAGGGCGACACGTATGCCGACCTGCTGTTTACAATGATCGAGCGCCGCCAGAAACGTCCGCCCGTGACCTATACAACGTTCCAGGCGCGCGATTTGGGCGGCGACACGGCCGAGCTGTTCAAGACTGCCGCCGCCGACGCCTATGCCCGGTTTCAGCCGGACCTGATGCTCGTGGGCGCGTCGTGTACCGCAGAACTGATCCAGGACGACCCCGGGGGTCTGGCGAAGGCACTGGCCCTGCCATGCCCGGTCGTGCCGCTGGAACTGCCCGCCTACCAGAAGAAAGAGAATTGGGGCGCGGCCGAGACGTTCTATCAGATTGTCCGCGCCACCGCGGGTACGGCACGGCCGGGAGCGCGTCCGCCGGGGCCGGTGTGCAATATCCTGGGCCCGACCGCGCTAGGCTTCCGGCACCGCGATGACGTGACGGAGATCACGCGCCTGCTGACCCGCATGGGCATCACGATCAACGTAACCGCGCCGATGGAGGCCAGCCCGGCGGACCTCGCACGGCTCGGTGATGCCGACTTCAACGTCGTGCTGTATCCCGAGGTGGCTGGGCAGGCCGCGTCGTGGCTGACCCGCAATTTTGGCCAGCCCGCGACCAAAACGGTGCCGATCGGGCTGGGTGCCACCGCCGATTTCCTGGCCGAGGTGGGCACATTATCAGGCCTGGACCCGGCGCCACTGCTGGCCGGACAGCCAAGCACGATGGCCTGGTACGCCCGCTCGGTCGACAGCAACTACCTGACGCATAAGCGCGTGTTCGTATTCGGCGACGCGACCCATGCGATCGCCGCCGCCCGGGTCGCTGCTGACGAGTTGGGGTTCACCGTCGTGGGCCTTGGCACCTACTCCCGCGAATTCGGCCGGGAAATCCGCGCCGCCGCGACCCGGTATGGGCTGGAAGCGCTGATTAGCGACGATTATCTCGAGGTCGAGGCCGCCATTGCCGGCGTCGCGCCCGAGCTGGTGCTGGGCACGCAGATGGAGCGGCATATCGCCAAGCGGTTGGGCGTGCCGTGCGCCGTAATCTCGGCCCCGGTCCACGTACAGGACTTCCCCGCACGCTATTCGCCGCAAATGGGGTTCGAGGGCGCCAGCGTGCTGTTTGACACCTGGGTGCATCCGCTGATGATGGGGTTAGAGGAGCACCTGATCGGCATGTTTCGCGGCGACTTTGAATTTTCAGCCGACGCCGCGCCCTCGCATTTGGGCCATGCGACGCCAGAGCCGGTCGTGGCCGCCCCCACAACGCTGTCTTGGGCGCCGGATGCGGAAAAGGAATTGGGCAAAATCCCGTTCTTCGTGCGCGGCAAAGCCCGGCGAAACACCGAGAAGTTTGCCGCAGAGTTTGGCGTGACTGTCGTGACGATCGATACGCTCTATGATGCCAAGGCCCACTATGGGCGTTGACGTCACACAGCCCGCTTCGACACAGCCCGCTTCGACACAGCCCGCTTTGACACAGCCCGCTTCGACACGAGTCGTGTTCGTGACGATGGATAGCCATCTGTCATCCGCGATCGCCCGCGCCGAACGGGTGCTGCAGGCCGAAATGCCCGGCCTGTCGATCGCGATCCACGCCGCCGATGAATGGGGCAGCGACGCGGACGCCCTGGCCGATTGCCATACCGACATTGCCCGCGGTGACATCGTGGTGGCGACGATGCTGTTCCTGGAAGACCACATTCGCGCCGTCGCCCCGGCGCTTTCGGCCCGCCGCGACGCGTGCGACGCCATGGTCTGCTGCATGTCGGCCGGCGAAGTGACCAAACTGACCAAGCTCGGCCGCTTCGACATGAGCAAGGAGGCGACCGGCGCGCTAGCGATGCTAAAGCGCCTGCGTGGCAAGCCGGGGGCCAAGGGCGCCAACGCCAGCAGCGGTGCCGGGCAGATGAAGATGCTTAAGCGCCTGCCGAAGATGATGAAATTCATCCCCGGCACGGCCCAGGACGTGCGGACGTACTTTTTGGCGCTGCAATACTGGTTGGGCGGCTCGGACGAGAACCTGGCCAACATGGTCCGCATGCTGGTCGGCAAATACGCCCGCACCAGCACACTGCGTGCGGCGGGCGCCCCGGTCGAGTATCCCGAAACCGGCCTCTATCATCCCCGACTGCCGGCCCGCATCACCGAACGTTTGGCCGACCTGCCGCGCGCCGGACTGGCCGGCTCGGTGGGGGTTATCTTGCTGCGATCGTACCTGATCAGCGGCAATGCCAAGCACTATGACGGCGTGATCGCGGCGCTGGAGGCGCGTGGGTTGCGCGTTCTTCCAGTGTTTGCCAGCGGCCTCGATGCCCGTCCGGCCATCACGGCCTACTTTATGAAAGACGGCGTGCCGGCAGTGGATGCCGTCGTGAACCTGACGGGTTTCAGCCTGGTTGGCGGCCCGGCGTACAATGACAGCGCCGCGGCCGAGCATATCCTGGCGGCGCTGGACGTGCCCTACATTACCGCCCACCCCGTCGAGTTCCAGACGCTAGACCAGTGGGAGCGGGACCCGCGCGGCCTGCTACCGGTCGAGGCGACAATGATGGTGGCGCTGCCGGAGTTGGATGGCGGCATGGCGCCCATGACATTCGGCGGGCGCTGCGGACGCGCGGCGTCGGACCCGTGTGAGGGTTGCACTGCGACGAACTGCAAACGCGACATGGCCGT
>JAYVTX010000336.1:0-3038 GCA_043788425.1 Rhodospirillales bacterium | reverse complement strand
ATCCTCCTCAATGAGGGTGGAGAACGGTGCGGCGGTGCCCAGCTGGTGCGCGAGGCGTGCGGATTGCACGAACAGATGCTGGTCGTTGCCTGCATCCAGGTAGTTGGGTCGGATCACCGGGCGTGCGGCCGGGTCCGGGCTACGCAGCGTGATCGTGCCGCGGCTATCGGGCCGGCATGGGCCGAAATTGATCATCATCCCGGGGTGGCGCGCCAATGTGTATCCGGCACCGGGAACGAGGCTAAAATTGATGAACATGAGCTGCGCCTCCGCCTCCTCCGCACCCGGTGTCAGGCGGGCGAACAAACAGGCTTCACCAGCGCCGATCGCCAGCGGGCCGGTTCGGCGGATGGCGTATTGCATGGCCATGGCGGCGGTGCGTAGGGGGTTGGCCAACACCTCGTTAAGGGTGCCAGCCGGGCGGGTGCGGAAGATGGCGCGCGCGATCAGGTGGTCCTGGAGATTTTGGCCGATAGCGGGACGGTGCAGCATCGGTGTGATGCCAAGCGCCTGTAGCGCCGCGCCGTCGCCGATACCGGATAGCATGAGCAAATGCGGCGTGGCGATTGCACCGGCGGTCAGGATGATGCGTTGGGCGCGGACCTCAAACGGGGGTGCCCCGGGGCGGTGGGCAATAACCCCCACGGCGCGACCGTTTTCGATCAGCACGCGGTGGACAGTCACGCCCGTCTGCACCTGTAGGTTCGGACGGCTTCGGGCCGGCGCCAGGTAGCCCCGGGCGGTGCTGCGCCGGCGCCCCTTGCTGACGTTCAGCTGGATCGGTCCCGCGCCCTCGATCGGGCCGTCATTCACGTCGGTCTGGCGCGGAAAGCCCTGTGCCACGCAGGCATCGACGAACGCGCGCCCGCCCTGACTGAGCGCCGGTGCGGTCACGTCGATCGGGCCACCCTGGCCACGCGTCTGGCCAGGGTCGCCGGCCCAGTTCTCGATCCGGCGAAACGCGGGCAGCACATCCGTGTACGACCAGCCGCGCGCGCCGGCCTGTGCCCAGCGGTCGTAATCGTGGGGTGACCCACGTAGGTAGCCCATGCCGTTCACCGATCCGGAACCGCCCAGCACCCGGCCGCGCGGCCAGGCGATGCTGCGATTATTGAGGGCCGGTTCCGGTTCGGTGGCGTGCCCCCAATCGTAGCGGCGGGATTTGAACAGGCGCGCGTACCCGGCCGGAATGCTGATCCAGGGATCCCGGTCGGGCGGCCCGGCTTCGAGCAATAGAACGGTAGTTGCCGGGTCCTCGGACAGCCGCGCAGCGAGGATGCACCCGGCGGTACCGCCGCCGATGATGAGGAAGTGGGGGTTCATTTACGCAAGGTAGAACGGCGGACGGCCCCGTTCATACCCTCCGCATGTCAGTTCGCGTCGACCGGCTTATCGTGCGGCCCCCGGGTGGCATGCAATTACGTCATACCATGATGACAACATTGTTATGTTTTCGATTCGTTATTGTCTCATTCCAGATTGCATGGAATAGATGCAATATGAAACGAGGGTAGGTCGATGGCGAACTATAATTGGCGCGTAACGAATGGGGATCTGGGCCTCGCTGCGGATTGGCTGGATACCAGCAGCGGCATGTCGACCGTTGCTCCCGGTCCGTCCGATACGGCCAATTTTAGCTCGACCGGCGGTACGCTGACGGGCGGCGTGACGACGCTCTCGACCAGCTTCCGCGCCGGTGCCAGTGCGCCGTGGTTACTCGCCGGGCAGGACACCACGGGCAGCGTGTTTATCGACACGGCACTAAACATTACCACTGGCGGAAAGCTTGCCGTCACGAATGGCCTGATTACGGTCGGCAGCGCGGCCGGCACGGCGGGTCTGTTGACGATTAGTGCCGGCGGGACGGTGGTGAGCACGCAGGCTCCATCGACATCGAGCGTCTTACGGGTTGCAAACTTCGCCGCTAGTGGCTCCGTGGCGGCCAGCAGCGGGTCCGTGGTGGTGCAGGGTGCCGGCGCAATGCTCGATCTGGGCGGCAGCGGCGGCAGCATCGCATCCAACGGCACGGGCAGCCTGAGCGTGTTGGCGGGGGGTACGGCCAGGTTCGGCACGTTCGATCCCAACGCGTTGTCGGCGCTGAACGTGTCCCGCTCCGGCGGCACGGGGACGGTGATGGTCGATGGGGCGGGGTCGCTGCTGACGGTCGCGCGCGGCATCACGTTCGGTCAGCAGGGTTCGGCCCACGTCACCATCTCGAATAGCGGTACGCTGGCCGAAACCGGAACCGACGGGGCCGACTACATCACCATCGGGCAGGGCGGGTATACCGGCTTCACCGTGTATGGCGGCACGTCGGACGTGACGGTCTCCAGCGGTGGCACGCTCAGCTCCGCGTCCGGCCTCATCAGCGTTGGCAGGAATATTGGTGGTAATGGCACGCTGAATGTGATGGCGGGCGGCACGGTCCGCAGCACTGCCGCGGCCACCGTCACGACCTTCACGCTCGGCATCGGCACAACGGCCGCGTCTGGGACCGACCCGGCCTCCACAGGTGCGGTCACCGTGTCGGGTGCGGGCGCACTGTTGGACCTTGGCCAGAACGGCGCGTCCGTCGGGTTGGCGGGGACCGGCTCGCTTACGGTTAGTAATGGCGGCAAAGCGCTTTTCAAAACGACGGATTCCACCACGCTCGGCGCGCTTGCGGCAGCGCGCAATCCTGGCAGCGTTGGCACCGTCACCGTGACCGGTGCCGGGTCGTCCATCACCGCCGCTGGCTTTGTCTCGGTCGGCCGGGCCGGAACGGGCACGCTGCTTGTCGATCAGGGCGGGAGCTTCACCGGCGGCAGTCCAATCGTGGCGGACGGGATCGGCCCTAATGCTGCGGCACCGGTTTTAATCGGCGATGGTACGCCCAACGTGAATTCCGTTACCGGGCTGCCGAATAGTCCGCTCTATTTTGGCGGGACCGCGTCCGCCCGGGTCGTAAATGGCAGCACCCTTCATAGCCTTGGCAACCTCGATGTCGGACGCCGCGGCTCGACCGGTAGTCTCTTGATTGACAGTGGCAGCACGGTTAC
>JAYVTX010000335.1:0-4598 GCA_043788425.1 Rhodospirillales bacterium | reverse complement strand
TCGCCGGGTAGGACGAGCTGCACGCCGGCATAGAGGCTTGTGGTAATTCGAGATTGCCCACGCAGGCCGGGATTTTCCAATACCAGCACCCGGCGCTCGGCTTCCTTCGCCGTGATCAGCTCCCCTGCCTCCAGCATCGCGGTCCGGATCGTGTCAAACTGCCACCCGTATGGCTGGCAACCGCTGGTTGGTTCTGGTGTGACAAGGTTGGCGAGCGACAACCACAGTGGGGCAAGGTTTTGCGTGCCGATACGGCTGTAAAATGCGTCGCGGATTGGTGTGCTAGGCTGCTGCAACGCGTTCATCGACTGCCCCTTGTAATACGACAGACTACGTCAGCGCTAACACGGTCGCTACAGCGGATCGCTCATTTGGTGTGCATCGCTTTTCCCCAAGCCCCGGGCGCGGCCGGAGAGCCGGCCTGTTCGAACGAATTGATCGCACTGGCGCCAAGCGCGATCAACGCAATGCGGATGTTAAGACCGGCTAGGGCTGCCCGGAAGGGACGCGCAGCCTGCTGGTCCAACGCCTTTCGGCCTGCCAGTTGAAGCAGCAAGCCCGCCGGGTCCGCCCAATCATGGACGCCTTCAACCCGGC
Source organism: Rhodospirillales bacterium (assembly GCA_043788425.1). Lineage (GTDB taxonomy): Bacteria > Pseudomonadota > Alphaproteobacteria > Acetobacterales > Acetobacteraceae > JANPPS01. The sequence goes on along the minus strand of JAYVTX010000335.1, from coordinate 4,001 downwards.
TAATTTCCGTACAGGGGGGCCACGCTCAATGGCCGCCCACGTGGGGGAAGGGCCGATGGTTGTTAGTCTGTAACGGTCCCGCTCCGCCTCCTCGGCAATGGTTTATAAGACGGAACTCGCGGAAAAGTTGTGACCTTTGTTCAGTTCTTGTGACTCAAATGCGAACTTGCGCGATCGATCGGCGATAACGCAGCGATAAACCGTCTGGCACAAGCAGCAATATCAAACAAACGGTACCGGGCAAGATCGCATGAACCCATATAAGTGGAATTAAAACGGGTAGCCGCGCTGCCAGGCTCGCAACCCCAAGCCCGAGGGCCAACAGCGCCACCACAGACAGCACGGCGACGAGTGGCCGGATGATGTTGCCATGACGCCGAAACGCTCCGGTCAGCACCGAGAGAAGCGCTACAGCTGCAAAGCTCATTGCCGTCCATGGCGCGGATAGTCGGCGCTGTGCTTCCACCCGCAGTTTTCCAACATCGCGCGCATTCAGCGCGTTTGCCGGATCGGACAGCTCTGGCATCGTCATTTCCGCTGCATCGCGATACCGGGTTTCATCCCCCTTTGCGGTACGGGCCAAGTCGATGGTGTTCTCGGCGAATGTAAGTAGGTTCAGCCTTCCTGTCGTGCGGTCGATCTCTTGCCGGCTGCCGCTTTGCAACAAAACCCGTGGCCCGGCCTCGCCTTCCAATAGCCGGCCGCGTTCTGCCAAAATCGTGGCCTGAACGTTTGTCTTACGATCATCCTCGATCAAAATACCCCTTAGCGTCCCGTCGCGGTCGCGGCTGCGAACATACACGGTCAGGTCGTCGCTCATCGGGGTAAAAACCCCCTCCTGCAGCAGGAATGCCGCGACCCGGTTGCGGATCTCAAACTGGTATTCGCGAAATGCCGTGTAGCTGACGGGTACGATCAGGATATTCAGGATGGTACAGGCCGCGATCACGATGGCCGCCAGCGCCAGTGCCGGGCGTGCCACTGACCAGGGGGATAGGCCGGCGGCACGCATCACCGTCAGTTCCCGGTCGCCCGACAGGCGCTGGTACACGAACAGTACGACCACAAACGTCGTGATCGGCAGAATGACGGTGATGAACCCTGGAACTAGTAGGCTCGTGAGCTCGATGAAAACGAGAAAAGACAGGCCGCGGTTCACCACGAGTTCTACGAAGCGCAACGACTGCGTTAGCCAGATTAGCGCCACCAGCCCGCCCGTGACGGCGATCAGGGCCAGGGAAAGCTGGCGAAACATATAGCGGTCGAGTTGCGAGATCATGGCAGCATGACATCCGGGTTCATTATGTTCGCCGGGTCGAGCGCCGCCTTAATCTGCTTCATCGCCCACAACTCCGCCCCGCCGCGCCAGGTGGGCATCAGGTCGCGCTTGATCCGACCGACCCCGTGCTCGGCGGAAAAGCTACCGTCCAGGTCGCGGACGACTGCATTGATCGCCGCCCCTATAACATTCGCTTGCGCCAGAAATGCCGCCGCGTCCATGCCCGGCGGGGGTAAGACGTTGTAGTGAACGTTGCCGTCACCGACATGCCCAAATGGGGCAGTGCGAATGCCGGGCATCAGCGCCTGACAGGCGGCGTCTGCGCCCGTAATCAGCGCCGGAATCCGGCCGGGTGCCACGGATACGTCATGCTTGATGCTAGCACCGTCACGCTTTTGCGCTTCGGCCTGCTCCTCCCGCAGGTGCCACAATGCCTGGCGTTGCTGCCCGGTTTCGGCCAGTACGGCGTTGTCGATGGTACCGTTTTCCAGGGCGGCTGCGAGTGTCGCCTCCAGCATCGGCCGCAGCGGGGCGTCACTGGGTGTGCCGAGGTCGATCAAGGCATAATGGCGGGCGACAAACGGAATGCGTGCGCCGGGGATGTGCCGGGCAACCAGGTTTATCCCGGTTTCTGAAATATATTCGAATGCCTGCAGCGCCGCGCCATCGGCCGCACGGACCCGGCGAAACAGTGCCGCAACGGCGTCCACGGACGGCACAGCGCATAGGGCTGTCGCGTGCTGCCGTAGGGCGGGCACCAGCCGTAGAACGGCGGCCGTGATGACACCTAGCGTGCCCTCTGCGCCCACCAGCAGGCTGCGCAGATTGTAGCCGGTATTATCCTTTCGCAGCGCGCGTAGGCCGTGCAAAATTTGGCCGTCGGGCAGCACGGCTTCGATCCCGAGCGTCAAGTCGCGGGCGCTGCCGTACCGGATCGTTGTGTTGCCGCCGGCATTGGCGGACAAGATACCGCCGACTTGGGCCGAACCCTCACTGCTGATACTGAGCGGTAGCAAACAGCCGGCGTCGGCAGCGGCTCGTTGCGCGGTGGCCCATGGGACGCCGGCATCGACCGTCAGTGTCATGTCCTGCGGGTCGATTGCGCGGATCTGGGTCATGCGGGATAGGGATAGGACAACCTGTTGCCCGCTGGCGTCAGGGGTCGCGCCGGCGACTAGGCTGGTATGGCCCCCCTGCGGCACGATCGCGATCTGGTGCGCGACGCACGCCCGGATAACGGCCGCAACTTGTTCGGTGCATGCAGGGCGCACCACTGCGAGTGGCCGGCCATGGATCAAACCGCGCCAGTCGGTACTGTAGCCAGCCATCTCCCCGGGGGCGATCAGCCCGGCGGCCCCCACAGCCTCCAGCAGGGCTCTGTCGAACGTCACGTCAGCCGGGCGCCGACCGGTTCAGGCATCCGGCGAGACGGAAGTTCCGCCGCTATTGGGACGACGCCACGGGCGCTGCCGGCCAGAGCGCGGCGCCGATATTCCTGCAGACACAGGCCAAGGCCGAGCAGGTTCCATAAGACAGGGTTAAAGCTGACATCGATGAAATTCGCGCATGCTAGAAAAATTAGAAGGCTTAGGCGCGTGGCCGCCGCAAGATCGCTGGCCCAGCCATGGTCCGGGGAACCTTTCAGTACTTTGCGCGTCCGACCGAGGGAGTGGAGTGTTAGAACGATAATGGAGCTGTAGATGAGAAGGCCGGGGTAGCCGTGCTCCCCCAATACGGCAAAGTAGATGTTGTGAAAGGCACGGGCGAACTGGATTTGCGGGTTCATCGGATCGCCGGTGGGAACCTCAATTCGGTTGATGACATAGCTGTTGAAACCACCCCCAAACGGGTTGCTTTGTACGAAATTCCAGGTCCAGCGCCAGACTGCTATTCGGGTGGCCGACGAATTTTCGGTCGCAAAGTCTTGGGTAGTGCTTATTCGATCGACCCATTCTGTAGATAGGAAGGGAATCATAGCCGCTAAGCCAAGGCCGGCCAGGGCTGTGAACCAGATACGGCGCTTAGCCTGGATCCACAGACCCGCGTACAGCACAGCAATGCCAACCAGTGCGACCCTGGCAAAGGTCCCGATAGCCCCCAACGCGTAAATCGCGACCATGGCAAACATCCCGTACTTCACCAGGCGCCACTGAGGTAAGAGCACACTATTTTTTGCAAATAGAAGTATAAAAGGAATTAGGGTGAAGCAGATCGCTGATATAGCGCTACTCTCAGAAATAAACGACTGATTGGCTATTATTTGCCCCAAACTGCGACCATAACCACCGCCAGAGACTACAACCTTCAACCCCCAAGGTAAGATGTGGGCCGACGATGCGAAAATCATGATCAGGCAGAATGCCTCGATCTGGACGCGGGTGCGGAAGATGAATGGCAGAAAGGCTGCGAATAGTAGGGCCTTGATGGATGGATCCCATTTGAACCACGCTGGACCAGGAGCGACGGCCCAACTCGTGGTCATGGTGATCCAGATAGCTAGAAGGAAGTATAACCCAAGCGTAAGCGAGGGCCGGGGCGGATTTTTACGGTCCAGCAGAACGTAACTGCCGAATGCGGCAATGCCCATGATCAGCGCAACGGGAACATCACGTAGCAGCGCATCGCTGATCCGGTGCGGAAGGAACAAGTCGACCCAGACATAGCCCAGACTAAAGATAAATGGGGCCAGTGTGCCGATTGCAAGGAAAGCGACAAAACTGAG
>JAYVTX010000334.1:0-7506 GCA_043788425.1 Rhodospirillales bacterium | reverse complement strand
GCGGCGGTGGGCCGGGTCACGACGTCTCAGCTGCGAGAGATTGCGGCGACAAAGATGAAGGACATGAACGCCAATGAGGTCGATGCCGCCGTCAGTATGCTGGCCGGTAGTGCGCGATCGATGGGCCTGACCGTGGTGGAGGGCTGATCATGTCCGAGGCAATCAAAGCAAACGGTAAACGTCTGCGCGCTGGGTATGAGGCGTTTGACCGGTCGAAAAGCTACACACTCGACGAGGCGATCAAGCTGGCCAAAAACAATTCTAAGGCCAAATTCGACGAGACGATCGAGTTCAGCATGAATTTGGGTATCGATCCCCGGCATGCGGATCAAATGGTGCGCGGGTTGCTGAGCCTGCCAAATGGGACAGGTAAGACCCTACGGGTTGGTGTGTTTGCGCGTGGAGCCAAAGCGGATGAGGCGCGGGCGGCGGGTGCAGATATCGTGGGTGCCGAGGATTTGGCCGAGCAGGTTCAGGGCGGCACGTTTGGGTTCGACCGGTGCATTGCGACGCCGGACATGATGGCGCTGGTTGGCCGGCTGGGAAAGATTTTGGGTCCACGCGGCCTGATGCCGAACCCGAAGCTCGGTACTGTCACGATGGACGTGAAAGGTGCCGTGTTGGCAGCCAAGTCCGGCCAGGTCGAGTTCCGGGCCGAGAAGGCCGGGATCGTGCATGCCGGGATCGGTAAGGCGAGCTTCGAGGAAGACAAGCTGTTAGAGAACGTGCGCGCGTTTGTGGATGCGATCCAGAAGGCGAAGCCTACGGGCGCCAAGGGTACGTATGTGAAGAAGGCTTCGGTCAGCTCCACGATGGGGCCGGGTATCAAGGTGGACGTTGCGAGCCTTAGCCCCGCCTGATTTTGAATTCTCCCTGGGTTTAGGCCCGGGGCGGCAAGGGCTGGCGCGAGCCAGTCTGAACCTGTCCGAGACTGCATGTGCCAGGTGGGCTTGATGGGCAGTTGCCCGCACGCGGTAGACGGGATGGCCAGCCGGTGCGCCGGGTGGTTCTAGCGATCGGGTTTGGCTCGCACGTGCGAGCCAGGTTCCGGACAGGCGATTGCGGCGGGCCCATATCGGGTACGCCGGGGAACCGGTCGGGCGGTAACGCCGGGCCATAGGAGAGAGACTTGGACCGTACGGAGAAGCGCGCGTTTGTCGCTTCGCTCGGTCAGGTGTTCGCAGCGACGTCCATGGTGGTGGTCACCCGTAACAACGGAATGACAGTTGCCCAGGTGTCGGAACTGCGTCGCCGGATGCGGGCGTCGGGATCGACGTATAAAGTCGCAAAGAACCGGCTGGCCGTACTCGCCCTGGATGGGACCCGTTTTGACGGCATTGTTCCATTGCTAAAGGGTCCGACCGCGCTTGCGTGGCATACGGACCCGGTAGCCGTGGCCAAGGTCGCCGTCGACTACGCCAAGACCAACGACAAGTTCGTCGTGATCGGTGGTGCGCTTGGTAACCGGATGCTCGATGCAGACGGGATCAAGGCGCTGGCCGATCTGCCGTCGCTGGATGTGTTGCGCGCACGTTTGCTGGGGATGATTCAGACCCCGGGCACGCGGATCGCAAGCATTCTCCAGGTGCCGGCCGGGCAGCTCGCCCGGGTCTTCGGGGCCTACGCCAACAAGGACGCGGATACGGCCGAGACGGCCGAAGCAGCCTGAACCCTCGCCGCGATCCGGGACACCCGGGTTGCATAGAACCATTACCGCCCACATTTGAGGACCGAAGATATGGCTGACATGGCACGACTGGTAGAAGAGCTCTCGGCGCTCACCGTTATGGAAGCGGCAGAGCTCTCGAAGATGCTTGAAGAGAAGTGGGGCGTTTCGGCCGCCGCACCGGCCGCGGCCGCCGCACCGTCGGGCCCGGCCACGCCGGCCGCCCCGGTTGAAGAGCAGACAGAGTTCACGGTGATTCTCGCCAAGACAGGTGAGAAGAAGATCAATGTGATTAAGGAAGTTCGTACGATCACGGGCCTTGGGCTTAAGGAAGCAAAGGACCTGGTTGAAGCCGCGCCGAAGACTGTGAAGGAAGGCGTAAACAAGGATGAGGCTGCCAAACTGAAGAAGCAGCTAGAAGACCAGGGCGCCTCTGTCGAGATCAAGTAGCGCCGACGCCAGTTCGCTGGTGTTTTGAACGGGTTGCGGGTGGGGACCAGGGTCGGTTCCCGCCCGTAAACCCGTTTTTATGACTGATAAGACGTGCCGTTCCTGCCGTAACTGAGAAGGGACTATCGATGAACGCGATCACCATGAAGTCGTTCACGGGCCAGAAGCGCATTCGCAAAAGCTTTGGCCGCATCCCCGAAGTGGTGTCGATGCCGAACCTGATCGATGTGCAGCGCTCGAGCTATGAGGGCTTTTTGCAGATGCACACGGCACCCGACAGCCGGACGCAGACGGGTTTGCAGGAGGTTTTCAAGTCTGTCTTTCCGATCGACGATTTCGCGGGCAGGGGCCGGCTGGAGTTCGTTTATTACGAGTTGGAAGACCCCAAGTATGACGTGGAAGAGTGCATTCAGCGCGGGCTAACGTATGCGGCACCGCTAAAGGTGATCCTGCGCCTGATCGTCTGGGATCTCGATGAGGATACGGGCGCGCGCTCGATCCGGGATATCAAGGAGCAGCCTGTGTATATGGGCGACATGCCGCTCATGACCGATAACGGCACGTTCATTATCAACGGCACTGAGCGTGTGATCGTCAGTCAGATGCACCGCTCGCCGGGCGTGTTCTTTGATCATGACAAGGGCAAGACGCATAGCAGCGGCAAGTATCTGTTTACCGCTCGGGTGATCCCGTATCGCGGTAGCTGGCTGGATTTCGAGTTCGACAGCAAGGATTTGGTGTACGTGCGGATCGACCGGAAGCGGAAGCTGCCGGTGACGACGCTGCTGTATGCGTTGGACAATGACCGCACGATTAAAATTCGTGAGGAGCGCAAGGCAGCTGGCGAGCCGATGGATTTGAACGAGATCAAGGGTCTCGATCCAGAAGAGATTTTGGCGGCGTTCTACACGCAGGTGCCGTTTACCCGTACCGCCAAAGGCTGGGCCCGTCCGTTCGATGCCGAGGCGTATCGCGGTATCACGCTGGCCGAGGCGTTAGTTGACGCCGATACGGGCGAGGTGGTGGCTGAGGCAACCACGAAGATTACGGCGCGCAATGCCAAGAAGATCGGCGAGAATACTAAGACGGTTCTGGTCGGGCGCGCCGATTTGTTGGGCCGTTTCGTGGCCCGGGATTTGGTGAACGAGGAGACGGGCGAGATCTACGCCGAAGCCGGTGAGGAGCTGGCCGAGGCGCGGCTAGTGGCGCTGGAAGATGCGGGAATTACCGAACTGCCAACGCTGGCCGTCGATCAATCGAACGGACCGTGGATTCGTAACACACTGGCCGTCGATAAGAATAGCAACCGCGACGACGCGCTGGTCGACATCTATCGCGTCATGCGGCCCGGTGAGCCGCCGACGCCGGAGACGGCCGAGGCGTTGTTCCGTGGGTTGTTCTTTGACGGCGACCGCTATGATCTATCGGCCGTGGGCCGGGTCAAGATGAACATGCGGCTGGGAATCGAGGCGGAGGACACCGTCCGTGTTTTGCGCCGCGATGACATTCTAAAAACCGTCAAGACGATGTGCGAGTTGAAGGATGGCCGTGGCACAATCGACGATATCGACAATTTGGGCAATCGCCGGGTGCGCTCGGTTGGTGAGTTGATGGAGAACCAGTATCGCGTTGGTCTGCTGCGGATGGAGCGGGCCATTCGCGAGCGGATGGGCAGCGTAGATATCGATACCGTCATGCCGCACGATTTGATCAACGCGAAGCCGGCGGCGGCGGCGGTGCGGGAGTTCTTTGGCTCGTCGCAGCTGTCGCAGTTTATGGACCAGACCAACCCGCTGTCGGAAGTGACGCATAAGCGGCGCTTGTCGGCGCTTGGGCCAGGCGGTTTGACGCGGGAGCGGGCCGGGTTTGAGGTGCGCGACGTGCATCCGACGCATTATGGCCGCATTTGCCCGATCGAGACGCCGGAGGGGCCGAACATTGGCCTTATCAACTCGTTGGCGACGTATGCGAAGGTGAACAAATACGGGTTTATCGAGACGCCGTATCGCCTGGTGCGCGATGGCCAGGTGCAGGATGGATGGAAGTACCTGTCGGCGATGGAGGAAGAGAAGCTGGTCGTGGCCCAGGCAGATGCGCCGACGGACAAAGACGGTAACTTCACTAACGAGCTGGTAAGCGTGCGTAAGCAGGGCGACTTCCGTCTGGTGAAGCCGCAGGACGTCACGGCTGTTGACGTGTCGCCGCGCCAGTTGGTGTCGGTGGCTGCGGCGCTGATCCCGTTCCTGGAAAACGACGACGCGAACCGGGCGCTGATGGGCTCCAACATGCAGCGTCAGGCGGTGCCGTTGATCCGCGCCGACGCGCCGCTGGTGGGGACGGGGATGGAGGCCTCGGTTGCGCGGGATAGTGGGGCGACGATCGTGGCCAAGCGTCCGGGCATCGTCGACCAGATCGATGGTGCGCGCATTGTGGTGCGGGCGACGGCCGAGGATGGGACGACCCATGGCGTTGATATCTACCGGCTACGCAAGTACATGCGCAGTAACCAAAGCACGTGCATCAATCAGCGTCCGTTGGTGAAGGTTGGTGACCGGGTCAATACGGGCGATATTATTGCCGATGGTCCGTCGACTGATTTGGGCGAGCTCGCGCTTGGGCGTAACGTCTTGTGCGCGTTCATGCCTTGGAACGGTTATAACTTCGAAGATAGCATCCTGATTAGCGAGCGTATTGCGCGCGACGATGTTTTCACGTCCATCCACATCGAAGAGTTCGAAGTGATGGCCCGCGACACGAAGTTGGGCCAGGAGGAAATCACGCGCGACATCCCCAATGTGGGCGAAGAGGCGCTGAAGAATATGGACGAGGCTGGCATCGTCTATATCGGGGCCGAGGTGAATCCTGGGGACATTTTGGTCGGTAAGGTCACGCCCAAGGGTGAAAGCCCGATGACGCCCGAGGAGAAGCTGCTTCGCGCAATCTTTGGCGAAAAGGCTAGTGACGTGCGTGATACGTCGTTGAAGCTGCCGCCGGGTGTGACGGGTACGATTGTCGACGTCCGGGTGTTTAGCCGCCGGGGCGTGGATAAGGATGAGCGCGCGATGGCGATTGAGCGGTCGGAGATCGAGCGGCTGGCGAAGGACCGCGACGATGAGCGGGCAATCCAGGAGCGGTCGTTCCTTAACCGGATGCGGGAGAAGCTGCTGAACCGCAAGGCTTCGGCCGGGTTCAAGGGGATCAAGTCGGGCACTATCATCACGGATGAGGTTTTGGCCGAACACCCGCGCGGCGCGTGGCGCAATATTGGCGTCGGTGAAGACGCGGTGATGGCTGAGATTGAGACGTTGAAGCGCGAGTACGATGAAGCCGTTCGCCGTCTGCAGGCGCGGTTTGATGGGAAAGTGGAGAAGCTGCAGCGTGGCGACGAGTTGCCGCCCGGCGTGATGAAGATGGTCAAGGTGTTCGTGGCGGTGAAGCGTAAGCTGCAGCCTGGCGACAAGATGGCCGGACGGCATGGCAATAAGGGCGTCGTGTCGCGGGTGACCCCCGTGGAGGACATGCCGTTCCTCGAAGACGGCACGCATGTGGATTTGGTGCTGAACCCGTTGGGCGTTCCGAGCCGGATGAACGTGGGCCAGATTCTAGAAACGCATCTGGGCTGGGCTTGCGCGACGTTGGGTAAGCAGGTTGGCGAGCTGGTGGATGAGTATCGGCGCACCGGCGCGCAACGCGAGAACCTGCTGGAAATGCTGCGTGACATTTATGGTGACACAGTGTTTGCCGAGCAGATCGAGCCGATGAGCACGGAGCAGCTGATGGAGCTGTCGGATAATCTGAAGAAGGGTATTCCGATCGCGACACCGGTATTCGACGGCGCACGCATGTCCGATATCGAGGGGATGCTCACGAAGGCGGGGCTGAATACGTCCGGCCAGGTAAGCCTGACTGACGGGCGCACGGGTGAGATCTTCGAGCGTAAGGTTACGGTCGGATACATCTACATGTTGAAGCTGCATCACTTGGTCGATGACAAGATCCATGCGCGGTCGATCGGCCCGTACTCGTTGGTCACGCAGCAGCCGCTGGGTGGTAAGGCGCAGTTCGGCGGGCAGCGGTTTGGCGAGATGGAGGTTTGGGCGCTGGAGGCGTATGGCGCGGCCTACACGTTGCAGGAGATGCTGACGGTGAAGTCGGACGACGTGTCTGGCCGGACCAAGGTCTATGAGGCAATCGTGCGCGAGCAGGATAACTTCGAGGCCGGTATCCCCGAGAGCTTCAACGTGTTGGTGAAAGAGCTGAAGTCGCTCGGCCTGAACGTCGATCTGGATATGCGGCCCACCTAAAGACGGGCCGACTTGCTGTACTCCGCGGGCGGGAACCACGCGCGTCCGGACTGTTTGTTAAGCCGCGGCGGCACGAGTGCCGCACTATTTGTTAAGCCGCGGCGGCACGAGTGCCGCCGATAAGCGGGGTTGAAGACGCATGAATGAACTGATGAAGATCCTCGGTCAGGCCGGTGCGGCCATGACCTTCGACCAAATCAAGATCCAGATGGCGAGCCCGGAGCAGATCCGCAGCTGGTCGTACGGCGAGATCAAGAAGCCCGAGACGATCAATTACCGCACGTTCAAGCCGGAGCGGGATGGGCTGTTTTGCGCCCGCATCTTTGGCCCGATCAAGGATTACGAGTGCCTGTGCGGCAAGTACAAGCGGATGAAGTTCCGCGGTATTATCTGCGAGAAGTGCGGCGTCGAGGTGACGCTGGCCAAGGTGCGGCGTGAGCGGATGGGCCATATCGAGCTGGCCAGCCCGGTCGCGCACATCTGGTTTTTGAAGTCGCTGCCGAGCCGGATTGGCCTGATGGTCGATCTGACGCTGAAAGAGCTTGAGAAGATCTTATACTTCGAGAGCTATGTGGTGTTGGAGCCGGGTCTGACAGACCTGAAGCTGCACCAGTTGCTCACCGAAGACCAGTTGATGTCCAAGCAAGATGAGTTCGGCGAGGACGGTTTCCGCGCGGGTATTGGTGCTGAGGCGATCAAGGGCATTTTGCACGGGATCGATATTGGCAGCGACAAGGTGACCTTGCGGGCGGAGTTGAAGGAGACAAACTCCGAGGCGAAGCGCAAGAAGCTGGTCAAGCGGTTGAAGCTGATCGAGGCGTTTGGCGAGAGCGGGTGCAAGCCCGAGTGGATGATCCTGGACGTGGTGCCGGTCATTCCGCCGGAGCTGCGTCCGCTGGTGCCGCTCGATGGCGGACGGTTTGCGACGTCGGATCTGAACGATCTGTATCGCCGGGTCATCAACCGGAATAACCGGTTGAAGCGGCTGATCGAACTACGTGCGCCCGATATAATTGTGCGTAACGAGAAGCGGATGTTGCAGGAGAGCGTCGATGCACTGTTCGACAACGGCCGCCGTGGACGCGC
>JAYVTX010000333.1:0-6312 GCA_043788425.1 Rhodospirillales bacterium | reverse complement strand
TCCACCCGGCCGATCCAGCCCTGTGTCAGCGGCTCAAAATCATTGGCGCGCAGCCCGCTTCGCCGCGCATGCAGCGCCGCCCGGTGCGCAGCCATGCCGACGCCCAGGGCGCTGGTGGCCGTCAGACCCGTCAGGTGCATCGTGCGGGTGCCGGACCTGAGGAAATAGGGCCTGCAAACAGAAATGCCGCCGCCATCGCCAGCACAGCACCAACGGCCACCGTCAGGCCGATGTCATGCAGGAACGGCGTCGTGCAGAAGGCGAGCGCACCGAAGGTCAGCAGGGTCATCCCGTTACACGTTACCAATGTCCTGAACGTGCGGGCCCGCTCCTCCGTGTCAAGCTGCGGGCGGGAGAAGAAGAGCGCGTAATCGAACCCCACGCCGGCGACGAGCTGTAGGGCCACGACGTGCACGAGCGACAGGCGGGCACCCCCTAGCGCCAGCGACGAACCGGCCAGCACAACGGCGCCGAGCACGGGGCCGAGCACCCGCGGCAGCCGGCGTGGCTCATGCCGCAGCCCCCACGCCAGCACCGCCGCCGCACAGGCCGCACACACGCCCAACCATCGCCATGCGCCCGATGTGTAGGCCGCCAGCGTACCGCCCAGTTCGGCCCGGACATCGACATACGTGGCGTGGTCCAGCCCCGTGAGCGCCTGGCGCAGCGCCCCGGCATCGGCCACGCCCCGGAACGTTACCGGCCCGCGCCACATGTCACCGGCCCGAAACAGCATGGGCATCAGCCGCGTGCCCAGCGCCGTGCCCTCCAACGATGCAGGCGTCAGCGGCGCAAGCCCGGCGGATGCGGCCAGGCCGTCCAGCAGCGGTTGGAATGCGCTGGGCTGAAACGGCAGGCCAGCCTGCGCGGCGCCGATGCGCGCGGCCAAAATGTCTGGGCTGGGAAGTGCCGCCAGGCGCGCACGTTGCCGGGCGGCACTGGGTAGGAACTGGGCGGCATACTCGGCGCGCCCCAAAACGCCATCGGTCTGTAGCTGGGCCAGCCGTGGGCCCAGCGCCTCCTGCCGCTGCAACACCGTTTCGGGGTCTGGCCCGTCGACAACCAGCAGCAGTCCAGCCTCCGCCGCACCTAGCGCACCGCGCAGCTCCTGGTCCAGCGCGCGGGCGGGCACCGGCACGGGGCTGAGGGCGGCTAAATCTGTCTCCCACGCCGGGCCACCTCGGACCGCCAGTAGCGCCAGCACAGCCGCGGCGGGGATCAACGCCCAGAAACGCCGGGCACGCGCACGCTCGATCCACGGTAGCCACCGCACATCTCCGGCGGCGACGGGTGCGAGGTTTGCGGCAACCACGGACGGCGGCAGGACGAGCCACGTAGCCAGCGCCGTACCGGCCAGCGCCACGGCCGAAAACGCACCCAACTGCACCAGACCCGGCAGCCCCGACAGCACCATGCCGCCCAGCCCCAGCACCGCGGTGGCAACGGCCAGTCCGAACGCCGGTCCGATCCGGGCGCGGGTCGCGTCGCCGGGTTCGCCCAGTTTGCGATGCCCGATCAGCAACACCGGGTAGTCCACGGCGATCCCCGCCATCGCCGATCCCAGCCCCAGCGACGCCGCCTGCACGCCGCCAAACCACGCACCCGTAATCAGCACCGCCGCTGCCAGCCCCAACACGACCGGCGTGCCGATGGCCACCAGCACCAGCAGCGACCGGAACCGCCATGCCAGCAGCCCGGCTACCAAAATGGCGGAAACAATCGAAATACCGGTCACATCCCGCTCGATCGCGCGGGCAGATTCTGCGGCGAATACGGCTGGGCCACTAACAAGCAGCCGCGCACCGCTATTGCCGGCTGCATCGTGAAACGCCCGGTCAAGTGCCGCCAGCGCTGCAGCCTGCTGCGCCGGGTCGGACGCACCGGCGCGGGTTGAGGCGACGAGTAACGCACGGTCGCGCGCCGGGTCGAACCACGCGCCGCCGATCGACCGGACGGGCCCGGCAGCCCCCGACCAGCTGCGTAGCAACGACGTGAACCCGCCCGTTGGGTCGGCAAAGCCGTATTGCTGCGCAACGGGGGCCGCCGAGGATTGTAGCGCCCGCAGCAGCGCCGTCATGCCGGTGTGCAGCGTCCCCACATCCAACGGCACGTCGGCCATAGTAAAGCGCCGGGCGAACAGGTCTGCCGTCTCCGCCGCGTCCGGCAGCGATTGCGCCCCAGCCGCCACCAGGCGGAACAGGCCCGTGGCGCGCAACGCCGTCGCCATGGCGGGCGTGATGGTGGCCAGGATGTCGATGGGCGCGCCTTCCACCCCCACCAGCAGCACGCCACCCGCGGCACCCTGCCGCAGCTCGTCCAGCATTAGCCGGGCTGCTGGGGTCTGGCCGGTTGGCAGGAACGCGGCAATATCGGTCTGTATCGGGACCAGCCGGAACGCGCCGGCCAAAACTGCCACCGCAGCCAGGGCGGCTAGCAGCAGTGGTTTCATGGCCCGCTAAGTACCTGGTCGACCGTTATCGCCTGTGTATCGCCATTGGCCTGCGTGACCGTGATTTGCCGCAACTGGTCCTCCGCGCCGGCCACTGTGACGTGGCGCAGCAGCCGGGCGACAGCCGGGTCGGTGGGGGTCAGATCGAGCTGCCATGCGGCTGCCGTGCCCACGCCCGCGACCTGGAACGCCCGCTGTAGCGCCGGCAGATCGCCTGCCAGCGGGGCGCGGAACGCGTCGATCATCGCGCCCAACCCCGGTGCGGCACCGGGCGGAATTACCCGCGGTGGCTCATCGCCCAGCGTCAGCACGATCTGGTTGCCATCCAGTACCAGCGTCTCGCGCTCCGGATATGTCGTCACCTTCTCCAGCCGGGATGGGCGGCGATAATAGAGCGTGCCGGTGCTGATCAGCGGCATGGTCAGGGCGGCAATCCGCTTCTCCTCCCGGAAGCGCGCCCGGCGTTCCGGCACGGCGGCCAGGCGCGCCATCAGCGCCGGGATGTCCAGCGTTTCTGCCCGCACCGGGTGGACGGCGAGCATCAGCAGCAACGTCCGGCGCAGCATCGGAATAGGTCTTCCAGAATTGGTAAAAGTTGAACCATTGGAACGGGTGCGCCCGGCAGGCGCGGTCCAGCGCGGCGGCATACCTGCCCGCATAGTGCGACAGATCGACGGCGCGGTCTGCCCCCCGGCGCAGTACCACGCGGTCGGCAAACGGCTCGAACGCGATCGTCCAGCCCGTGCGTGTGCGGACCGCCCGGAATAGCAGCACCGGCGCGCCCAGCGCGTGCGCCAGCGCAAACGGCCCCACCGGGAACGGGGCCGGCGCACCCAGAAACGGGGCCATCACCCACCGCCGATCCGCCCCGTCGGTGGCACCCCGGTCGGCCAGCACACCCAGGATTTCGCCCCGCGCCACCGCCTCCCGCGCCTCCAGCATTGCCGTTGTACGGCCCAGTTCGATCACGTCGGCCAGGGGCGCCGGGTTCAGGCAGTCCAGCAGCGCCGTCATGGCGCCCGCGTTCTGGCGGTACATCAGGGGCCGTACCCGCGCCGGGGCCTGTTTTCCCAGCAACCGCAGCGCCTCAAACCCGCCCAGATGCGCGCCCAGCAGCAGACAGCCACGCCCCTGCGCCAGTGCAGCCTCGATAAGCGGTAGCCCTTGTACATCCAGGGCTTCGGCCCCCACGCGGCCCATCAGCACCAGCGCACGGTCGAAGATCGATTGGGCAAACGCGTAAAAATGCCGGCCCACATCCCACGCCCGCGCCGGGCGCCCCAACACCCGGCCCAAATAATCGCGCGACGCCGCCCGCGCCGCGGGTGAGGTCAGGTAGAACCACAGCACGATACCCGGCAAAATCGCCCGGCCAGCCGGCGCACCCAGCGTCAGCACGATCCGGCGCATGATACCGAGCCATGTGGCGCACCCCCGCTCCGCCGCAGCAGCCCAATTTGTCGACGTGGCGCTCATTCAACCAGCGCCGTGCCACGAACGGCGGGTGCCCCATCGACAGTGCATGTAAATGCCACACGCCCACCCACGGGGGCCGCAGCCTGCACGGCAACCGTCTCACCGGGCAGCACCGGGCGGGTGAACTTGGCGATGGCTATGCCCAACAGCCGCACGCCCGGCGGGACAGCGAGGGCCAGCGCCCCGTCCAGCAGCACCACGGCCGGCACCACAGGCTGGCCGGGAAAATGGCCTGGCAGGCACGGATGGTCTGCCGGCACGGTGAATGTCCCGACGGGGGTCACGCCGGAAGTAACAACGGGCGTCACGCCCGAAGTAACAACGGGCGTCACGCCCGGGCCGTCGCCGCATGCAGCGCGGCCAGCGCACCACGCGGCAGCTTGCCAATCTCGTTCCGGGGTAGCCGGTCGACCTTCACCACGCGGCGCGGCAGGAACACCGGATCGATCTGGCCGCGCAATTCGGCCAGCAGGTCCTCGGCCCGGCGAGTGGGTGCCACGGCGAACGCGACCAGCCGGGCACTGCTACGCTGCTCTAGGTCATCAGGGGCAAAGAACGCCGAGTCTTCCACGCCCTCCAGCGCCGCCAATTTAAGGCCCAGCGCGGCCAGCGACGTGCGTTTGCCGGCCATCTTCACCAGATCGGCCCGGCGGCCCAGCAGCCGAAAGCGATCACCCTCCAGCGCAACCAGGTCGGCCAGGGCGATTGCGGCATGGTGCGGGGCGGTGACGATCGTACCCTCCTCCGTCGCCTGCAGCACCACGCCGGGATAGGCCAGCCAGGTGTCATCGGCCACGGTATGACGGCTGGCGATGGACCCCACCTCCGTCGCGCCAAAAATCTCATGCACGGGAACCTGCCACGCCCGCTCGGCCGCAGCTGCCACGGCCGGGTCGAGCGGGGCGGAGGCGGAGATCGTGCCCCGGTGCCGGGTGCCTAGCGTTCCGCCCGCATCGAGCAATGCACGCAGGTGCAGCGGGGTCGTGACCAGCGCCACATCAGCCGGCACGGCCGCCATCGCCGCCCGGATGTCTGCTGGCAGCAGCGCCGGGCCATGCCAACTCGCCACATCCGCATGCAGCGGCAGCAGGACCGACGTTTCAAACCCGTACATGTGCTGGGGCGGCACGGTGGCGAGGATTGTGGTACCGGACGCCCAGCCAAACCGCTCGGCCGCGGCGCGACTGCGCTGGACCAGGGCACCCCAGGCTTTGTGGTGCGCCGTGGGGCTGCCCGTACTGCCGGATGTCAGGACGATCGCGGCCAGTTGCGAGGCCGGTATTGCAGGGTTGGCGGGGTATGGGCCAAGCCGGTCGTTCCACAGTACCGACGCCACCCCGTCATCCACCATGGTCGCACCGGGGAAATGACGCAGAAGCGCAGCAAGCGTGGCCAATGACCGGTCAGGTGCCAGGATACACGGACGCCCGGCTATGATAGCGGCGGCAAACCCAACGGCGAAACTCAGCCGTCCAAAACAGGCATTAAGCACTGGTCCCACGCCCGGCAGCCCGGCTGCAACCCGGTGCGACGCGCGCAAAAAAGTTGCCGCATCGATCCGCCCGCCCGGTCCACGAAAAAGTGCCGCATCCCGCGGCCGGTCCACCAGCGGGTATGCGTGGTCCAAATCCTTTATGTTGTGCGGTGGGCGGCAACGTGCCGGCTGAGGCTATCGAGGCTGTGGAATATCTGCTGGTTTTGCGCGTTGTCCGACCGTAGCTCGAACCCATAAGCGCGCGACACGGCCAGTGCGATTTCTAGCGCGTCGATGCTGTCCAGACCCAACCCCTCACCAAATAACGGCGCATCAGGATCGATCGCGGCCGGGGTTATATCCAAACCAAGAGTGCTGACGATGAGGGCGGCCAGAACGGCCCGCTCCGCGACCAGGCTGTCGTGCATCGACGTGTGGCTGGCCGTATCGCTCATCGCTGCACCCTGATTACCCCACGCCTGTTGGCTTTGAAAGGCTATCGTTTACATAATGAGAAAGTCGAAAGTAGCAAAGCCCGGGATGATCACGACGGCCGCCGCATAATGACCCTGGGACAGGTGGGACGGGTGGCGCTGGGCGTGGCAGCGGTTCTGTCACCGTTCGCGACCCATATCCTGATCGCAACGGGTGCCGGCCTACCGCTGGCGATCGGGCTGGCGGCGGCGCAATGGGTGCTGGCGCTAGCGGCACTGGGCCGGGCGTGGGTAGGGCGCGGGCCCGGGTTCAAGTTGGGGCGCAGATTGGGGCGGGGTGCCCTGGCGGTTGCGCTATCGCTGGCCGCGGCGGCGGGGTTGGGTGCCTATCGTGCGGCCGGGTCGATCCCGGCGGAGGCTGGGTTGCTGGCCGTTTCGGGCATCACGCACGCCGCCATCAACGGCATGCTACTGGCGTT
>JAYVTX010000332.1:0-7845 GCA_043788425.1 Rhodospirillales bacterium | reverse complement strand
CGACGCCCGGATTATCGACGGTATGCCAAATGGCTTGGCCGGGCTGGCAGCGGGTGGATCGGCGCAGTTGGTGCGGTTCCAATCCGGGTCGATCGCGCTGTATGCGTTCACGATGCTGATCGGCCTTGTGGTCCTGGTCACCGTCTTTCTGGTGGCCGGCTGATGGGCGCTGATTTTCCTGTATTATCACTGCTGACGTGGCTGCCGCTGCTGGGCGCAGGGTTCATCCTGACAACCCGCGGTGATGAAGCGGCTGTCGCCCAGACAGCCCGTTGGACGGCGCTATGGACCAGCCTGATCGTGTTCGTCATCTCCCTCGTGTTGTGGGTGCGGTTCGATGTGGCGGAACCCGGACTACAATTTGTCGAGGACGCGACTTGGTTGCCGCAGTTCAAGGTCGGCTATCGCATGGGCGTCGATGGCATCTCGGTGCTGTTTATCCTGCTAAGTACCGCGTTAACCCCGCTTTGTATCCTTGCCAGCTGGGAGGCGATCACAACTCGCGTACGCGAGTACATGCTGGCGTTCCTGGTCCTCGAAACAATGATGGTTGGCATGTTTGCCGCCCAGGACTTCGTGATTTTCTATGTGTTTTTTGAGGGCGTGCTGATCCCCATGTTCCTAATTATTGGAATCTGGGGCGGAGCGCGCCGGGTCTATGCCAGTTTCAAGTTCTTCATCTATACATTCGCCGGATCGGTGCTGATGCTGTTGGCGCTGCTAGCCATGTGGAACTATGCCGGCACGACCGACATGGCTGTCTTGGCGTCCACACAATTTCCGCTTCGGATGCAGAATTGGCTTTTTCTCGCCTTCTTTGCTTCATTCGCGGTCAAGGTGCCGATGTGGCCCGTTCACACCTGGCTCCCCGATGCGCATGTGGAGGCACCGACAGCCGGCTCCGTGATCCTTGCGGGCGTGCTGCTTAAGATGGGGGCGTACGGCTTCATCCGGTTCAGCATCCCGATGTTGCCGCAGGCATCGCAGTACTTTGCGCCGATGATGCTGGCGTTGGGTGTGATCGCAGTCCTGTACACGTCGGCCGTCGCATTTGCTCAGACGGATATGAAAAAGCTGATCGCCTATTCGTCCGTGGCCCACATGGGGGTCGTTGTCATCGGCCTATTCACGTTCAATGCGCAGGGTGTTCAGGGCGCGCTATTCCAAATGCTATCTCACGGAATCGTTTCGGCTGCGTTATTCCTTTGCGTCGGCGTGATCTACGACCGTATCCATACGCGGGAGATTGCGCGGTACGGCGGTCTTGCGGCGCGGATGCCGGCCTACGCGCTGTTCTTCATGCTGTTCACGATGGCCAGCGTCGGACTGCCCGGCACAGCCGGGTTTGTGGGTGAGTTTCTGGTGCTAGTCGGCGCGTTTAAGGTCAGCTTTTGGCTGGCGCTGCTCGGCAGTGCGGGCATGATCCTGGGCGCCATCTACATGCTGTATCTGTACCGCCGGATCATCTTCGGTACGATCACCCGGGACGATCTGCGTGGCATCCTGGACCTCAGCCCGCGAGAGATCGCGATATTCACGCCGCTGATCGCGCTTACGCTATGGATGGGCGTGTACCCGTCCAGCTTTACCCAATTTTTTGACGCGACCGTGCACGCGATGGTGGAACATCACGCCAGCGTGCTGTCCGCCACCCGCCTGGCCGGGGTCGCGCCATGAGCTGGTCCCTGGCGCTGCCGGAGATTGTGCTGGCGGTCTGTGCGATGGCCGTCCTGCTGTATGGCGTGTTCCAAAAGCAGGAAGCAGCGTTCGTCAGCACAATGCTTACCCTGGGCGCGCTGATGCTTACGGCGGTGCTGGTTCTGAATACACCAGATGGTAGCGCCTATCGCGGGTTGTTCGTCGTCGACGGATTTGGCACGTTCATGAAGCTGTTGATCCTGTCCGGTGCCGCGCTGTCGGTCATCCTGGCGCTGGACTACAACCGGCATGAGAACATCAGCCGGTTCGAGTTCCCGGTCCTGATCATGCTGTCCACCATCGGCATGATGATCATGGCCAGCACCAGCAGTATGATGACCCTCTACCTCGGCCTGGAGCTTCAATCGTTGGCGTTGTACGTGCTGTGCGCGTTCGCGCGGGACGATCTGCGATCGGCGGAATCGGGCTTGAAGTTTTTCGTACTTGGCGCGCTGGCGTCGGGGTTAATTCTGTACGGCATCTCGCTCGCCTACGGGTTCAGCGGCACGATGCAGTTTCAGGAGCTGGCCATCGCGGTCACGAAGGAGACGGCCTCGCCGGGCTTGATCGTGGGCGTTGTGTTCATTGTCGCCGGACTGGCGTTCAAATTATCCGCCGTGCCGTTCCACATGTGGACGCCGGATGTGTATGAGGGCGCGCCCACGCCCGTGACCGCGTTCATGAGCACGGCACCAAAGGTCGCGGCCATCGCCTTGTTACTCCGCGCGTTGGAAATCCCGTTTGGCCACATCACCTCGCAATGGACCGGGCTGATCGTACTAGTATCGCTCGGCTCTATGCTGCTGGGCGCGCTGGCCGCCATCGGCCAGACCAACATCAAACGGCTGATGGCCTATTCCAGCATCGGACACATGGGTTACGCACTTGTCGGCTTGGCGGTTGGCACGGCCGAGGGCGTGCGCGGCGTGCTGGTGTATATGGCCACCTATGTCTTCATGAGCGTCGGTGTGTTTGCCTGCATTATCGCCATGCGCCGCCGCGGCCGGGCGCTGGAGCAGATCAGCGACCTGGCCGGCCTGTCCCGTACCGACCCGGCGATGGCTCTCGCGATGGCCATGTTCATGTGGTCGATGGCGGGACTACCACCATTTTCAGGCTTTTTCGGCAAGTTGTATGTGTTCCTGCCGGCCGTGCAGGCCGGATATTGGACGCTGGCGATCGTCGGTATCCTGACCAGCGCCGTCGGCCTGTTTTACTACCTGCGCGTGATAAAGGTCATGTATGTCGATGACGCCGTACCCGCGTTTGACCGGCGTACGCCCTCGTTGTCATTCGTGTTGGGCGTGGGTGCCGTCGTGACCGGGCTGTTTTTCCTGACGCCTGCGCCGATCGTCAACGCGGCGGAGCGTGCGGCGCAAGTGCTGTTCAAGTGATCCCGCCGCCCGCTGGCGGTACCGGGTGCTAGCACCGCCCGGGTGGCGGCACCGGCATTACGACAGCGTCGTATCGACGTCCGATGTTTGTATAGATCTGGCCGGCGTGGGCGAACCCGGTGGCCTGGCGATCTCAGCTACCCGGCAAACCCAGGCGCGCGGAAGCCGGGGGCGAGGCTGGGTGACAGCACCGGGTAATCTCGCGCTGTCGGTGCTGCTACGCCCCACATGCCCCGCGCGGGACGCCGGGCACTGGGCGCTTCTGGCGGCTGTCGCGGTGCATGCGGCCCTGGATCAGGCGGATGTAAGCCTGAAGTGGCCGAACGATCTGCTGCTGCAGGGTGGTAAGCTGGGTGGTATCCTGATCGACACGGCGATCGACCGGCAGGGCGGGTTGGAATGGCTCGTCATTGGCGTGGGCCTTAACCTTGCCATTGCGCCGGATGCTGCCGCCGTGCTGCCGCGCGACGTATCGGCGACAGCCCAGGCTGTGCTGACCCAGTTCAAGGAATGGGATCGCGTCCGACTGCTAGATGGTTTTAGCGCGATCCGCCGGGCGTGGATGGATCGCGGTCCGGCGCTCGGCACGCCCATTCAGGTGGGCACCGTCGCCGGCACATTCGCGGGCCTCGATGATCACGGGGCGCTGCTTCTGCAAACAGGCGGGCGTGTGCATGCGTTTGCAACGGGCGACGTCTTGCTGGCCGAGGCTGGCTGATGCTGCTGGTCGTGGACGCGGGCAATACCAACATTGTCTTTGCCGTACATGACGGCGCGGGCTGGCGCGGTAGCTGGCGTATCGCCACCGACGCCCAGCGCACGTCGGACGAATATGCCGTGTGGCTGCTTGCCTTATTGAACCATACCGGAATCAAACAGGCCGAAATTGGCCACGCCGTCATTGGCACCGTCGTCCCGGCCGCGCTGTACCACCTGCGCCGCCTATGCCGCGATTGGTTCCAGACAGAGCCGCTGGTCGCGCGTTCCCACCTGGATTGGGGATTTGAGATCCGGGTCGACAACCCGGCGGAGGTGGGCGCAGACCGTCTGCTCAACACGCTGGCCGCGCACCAGGCCTATCAGGGGCCGTTGAT
The DNA here is from genome assembly GCA_043788425.1 of Rhodospirillales bacterium. Classification (GTDB taxonomy): domain Bacteria; phylum Pseudomonadota; class Alphaproteobacteria; order Acetobacterales; family Acetobacteraceae; genus JANPPS01. The sequence goes on along the minus strand of JAYVTX010000332.1, from coordinate 3,659 downwards.
CGTGCTCGATTTCGGGACTGCCACCACGTTCGACGTCGTGGGCGATGGTGGGACGTATTTGGGTGGCGTGATCGCGCCGGGCATCAATTTGTCGATCGAGGCACTGCACAAGGCCGCCGCGCGCCTGCCACGGATCGGCATTGGCCGTCCGCAGGCGGTGATCGGCCGCAGCACCATTCCGGCCATGCAATCGGGCATCTACTGGGGCTATGTCGGCCTGGTCGAGGGCCTGATTACCCGCATTCGCGCCGAGTACGACAAACCGATGAAGGTCATCGCGACCGGCGGCTTGGCGCCGCTGCTATCCGAGGGGACCACCATTATTGACCGGGTCGACCCAGACCTCACACTGGATGGCCTGCGCTTGTTGGCGCAACGCAATCCCGCACCCACATTAAGCCGTGACAGAACGCGAACACTAGAAAGCGATTAAATGGACCAGGATAGTAACGACCTAGCCTTCTTGCCCTTGGGCGGGACGGGTGAGATTGGGATGAACCTCAACCTATACCGGTGCAACGGCAAGTGGCTGGCCATTGATTGTGGCATCGGCTTCGGTGGCAACGAAAACCCGGAAGTCGAGATTATGATGCCCGACCCGGGGTTCATCGCCGAACGCCGGCAGGACTTGCTGGCCCTGGTCATTACCCACGCGCATGAGGACCACATCGGCGCCGTCGCCCATTTATGGCGGCAATTGCGTTGCCCAGTGTACGCAACGCCGTTCGCCACTGCCGTTCTGAAGCGCAAATTGGGCGAGGCGGGGCTGGCAAACGAAGTACGCATCCATACCATCGCATGCGGCGGCACGTTTGATATCCCGCCATTCCACTGCACGTTCATGCCCGTCACCCACTCCGTGCCGGAGGCGCAGGCGCTTGTGTTGCGCACCCCCTACGGCACGATCTTGCACACCGGCGATTGGAAGCTCGATCCCAATCCGCTAATCGGTTCGCCGGTCGATGAGGCGGCATTCCGCAAGCTGGGTGATGAGGGCGTGCTGGCCATGGTGTGCGACAGCACCAACGCGATGGTCGAGGGCCATTCTGGCAGCGAGGCGGACGTTCGCACCAGCATGCGGGAGCTGGTCGCTGGCATCCGCGGTCGTATCGCCGTGACCTGCTTTGCAAGCAACGTCGCCCGGGTCGAGTCGATCGCGCTGGCAGCCCGCGATGCCGGCCGGCAGGTGGCGCTGGTTGGGCGATCCCTCCGTAACCTAGAGGCTGCAGCGCGCGATTGCGGCTATTTGCGCACCGTGCCGCAGTTTGTGGCGGAGGATGATGCTGGCGACATTCCGGACGGCAACCTGCTGATTTTGGTGACGGGTAGTCAGGGTGAGCCCCGTAGCGCCCTGTCCCGCATCGCTGCCGATACGCACCCAAATATTGCGTTGGGTGAGGGGGATACGGTCGTGTTCAGCAGTCGCATGATCCCCGGCAATGAACGCCCGATCACCGCCGTGCAGGACAGCCTGGTCCGGCGCGGCGTGCACGTGATCACCGATAAGGAGCATATGACGCACGTGAGCGGCCACCCCGCGCGGGATGAGTTGCGCACGCTATACAGCTGGGTCCGGCCGAAATTTGCTGTGCCCGTCCATGGCGAATGGCGGCACATGCAGGCCCACGCGGCACTGGCCAAGGAAACCGGTGCCACGCCCATGATCTTGGAGGATGGAGACATCCTGCAATTATCGCCGGGCCGGCCAGAGGTTGTGGATAGCGCCCCAGTCGGACGTTTGGCACTGGACGGCAACCGGGTCGTGCCGTTGACCGGCGGTGTGCTCGCGGCCCGGCGACGGATGCTATTCAACGGCGTCGTTCTTGGCAGCTTCGCCGTTGACCGTGCTGGCCGGGTTATGGGCCAACCCCAGGTTAGCGCGCCCGGCCTGTTTGAGCCGGATGATCCGGAGGCGACGCGCGTTACCAATGACTTTACCCAGGCGGTTCAGGGCTTGCCAGCAGCATTGCGTTTGGACGACTCCGCGCTGGCCGATGCCGCGCGGTCGGCATTGCGCCGGGCATTGGGGCGTCGGCAGCAAAAGCGGCCGATGGTGGATGTGCACCTACTGCGGGTCTGATGCACTGGTTCACCGCATTCGTCGTATTCGTCATGATCTGGTGGACGGTTTTGTTTGCCGTTCTACCGATCGGGACAAATCCGATAGCCGACGCCGACCCAGTAACGGGTTGGAGAGGCGCGCCGGATCACGCGCGAATACCGCGAAAGCTCGTTCTGACAACCATTGTGTCAGTGGTGTTATGGACGATTGCCATGGTTCTGATACGCGGTGACTGGCTTTCGTTCAGAACGCCTGAATTCTAGGCGCGTGTGCTTTGTTGGTGGCCAGTTACGGTCTGTACACGACCAAAAACTCAAAAACTCATTCACTTTTTAGTGGATCTAGCCGCCAAGAGAGGCCACGTTCGCAACAGGATGAGGTTCTAACCCATCCCATCGCGTGCGTGGCGTTTCCTCCCTAAACTTGGCCCTGCGCCTGCCACAGGCGCGGGCCTTCTTTTTGTTTAGCGACCGGCAATCGGTTTGCAAAGCAATTTCCTAACGAAAAGCCGCCGCAGAGCGCAAGAAAAAATGCTGCGCCGCACCATATAAGAATGTCGTCGTTCTTATTTCAGCTTTTTCGGCTGGCTATCCCAAGCCCAACCCCACTGGCCGGCAGCTTTGCGCAACTTATTGCCGCGGGTTAGGTTCGCAAATTCAGTTTAGGACCTCCATGCGCCTCTCACGCTCCCTGCTGCCCACGACAAAAGACACGCCGGCCGAAGCGCAAATCGCCTCCCACCGGCTGATGCTGCGGGCGGGTCTGGTTAAACAGGTTTCGTCCGGCATCTACGCCTGGTTGCCCGCCGGGTGGCGCGTGTTGCAAAATATCGCGCAGGTCGTGCGGGAGGAGCAGGACCGGATTGGCGCGCAGGAAATGCTGATGCCGACGCTGCAGGGGGCCGATCTATGGCAGCGCGCCGGCCGCTACGACGCTTACGGGCCGGAGATGCTGCGGATCAAGGACCGGCAGGACCGCGACCTGATCTACAGCCCGACGAATGAACTGCTGGTCGCAGACCTCATGCGGCAATCCGTCAGCTCCTATCGGCAGTTGCCACAGATGCTGTACCATATCCAATGGAAATTCCGGGACGAAACCCGGCCCCGCTTTGGCGTCATGCGCGGGCGCGAGTTCCTGATGAAGGACGCATACTCGTTCGACTTGGACCATACCGCAGCCGTTGTCAGCTATCGGAAAATGCTGCTGGCATATCTGCGGACCTTTCAGCGCCTCGGCGTCCGGGCCGTTCCCATGGCCGCCGACACCGGGCCAATCGGCGGCGACCTTAGCCACGAGTTTCATATTCTGGCCGACACAGGTGAGAGCCAAGTGTTCTACGATTCGGCCGTTGAGGACATTCAGCTTGGTCTGGACGACGTCGACCACACCGACCCGGCACAATTGGAAACGCTGTTTAACGACATCACTGCCCCCTACGCTGCAACCGACGAGAAACACGACTTAACGGCGTGGGAGCAGGTTCCGGCGGCCCGCAAGCGGGAGGGCAGGGGGATTGAAGTTGGGCAGATTTTCAACTTCGGCACGCTCTACAGCACACTGGTCGGCCTGTCGGTCGCCGGGCCAGATGGTCCGG
>JAYVTX010000331.1:0-3269 GCA_043788425.1 Rhodospirillales bacterium | reverse complement strand
CCTTCCCACGGATCGGCCTCCAACTGCTTCATGCCGAGGCTGATGCGCTGCGTCTCGCTGTTGAAGCGGATGACTTGCACGCGGACGGGCATGCCAATTTGCAGCGCCTCGCTCGGGTGGTTGATCCGGCGCCAGGCGATGTCGGTTACGTGCAACAGACCATCGACGCCGCCTAGATCCACGAACGCGCCGTAATCGGTGATGTTCTTCACAACACCGTCGAGGATCATGCCCTCCTTCAGACCCTGGATCAGCTCGCTCCGTTGCTCGGCCCGTGTCTCTTCCAACACGGCGCGGCGACTGACGACGATGTTGCCGCGGGCGCGATCCATCTTTAGGATTTGGAATGGTTGCGGGGTGCCCATCAGCGGACCGACGTCGCGCACTGGCCGGATATCGACCTGGCTGCCCGGCAGGAACGCCACGGCGCCGCCCAGATCGACGGTAAACCCACCTTTGACGCGGCCATATATTGTGCCGTTGACGCGCGCCTGCGCCTCAAACGACTTTTCCAATACCGTCCAGGCTTCCTCGCGGCGGGCCTTCTCTCGGCTTAGGACGATCGCGCCGTCGCGGTCCTCATAGCGCTCGACATAAAGTTCGATATGGTCGCCGGGCTTAACCTCGGGCTTCTGACCCGGCTCGGCAAATTCCTTGAGCGCGACGCGGCCTTCGCTTTTTAGGCCGACATCGACGATGGCGTACTCGTCCGTCAGGCGGATGACCCGGCCAGTGACGACGGATCCTTCGAAGCCGAACTCTTTGTTCATGCTCTCATCGAGCATTGAGGCGAAGTCTTCCATACCGGAGGCGGAAGTAGTCTGGTGGTCGAGTACGTCGGATGCCATGTTGGTGCGTAGTTCCTGTGCAGGCACTCCCCAACTGTTGTGGGGCGGGTGCCGGTGGTGTGCGCCCCAAAACCAACATACTGGCGGGACGGCGTGCCGGGTTAGGGCCGGGTTAATTCCAAAGCCAACACCCGGCACGGGCCGGGTTGAGCGGCACAGAGACGGACCGGACCGGTAGAGTCAAGTAAAACCGGTTTTTGCCCGTATAGTTTTCATGGCGCGTTCGAATACCTGGTCGGCAGTCAGGTCTGATGTGTCGATAGTGATGGCGTCCTCAGCCCGGCGCAGCGGTGCCGTCGCACGCTGCTCGTCCTGGGCGTCGCGGGCCGCCATGGCGGCTGTCACGGCAGCCAGGTCGCCCCCTTGATCCTGCCACCGACGGCGGGCGCGGGACTCTGGGTCTGCAACGATATAGAATTTGACCGGTGCCTGTGGCAGCACGACGGTGCCAATATCCCGCCCGTCCAGCACCGCGCCCACCGCCGCAACCCGGCGTTGATAGGCTAGCAGCGCCGTCCGTACGCCGGGGATGGCGGCCACCGCGCTGGCTGCCCGGTCGGCGTCGGGGCCACGCAGGTCCGGGCGCGACAGGTCGGCGAGTTCCAGCCCGTCAGCCGCCTGCGTCGCCACGCGCGGGTCGGCCGGGTCCGCACCCGCCAGCAGCACGCGGCGTCCAACCGCGCGATACAGCAGGCCCGTGTCCAGATGGGCTAGTCCCAACGTCTCTGCCAGCCGCCGGGCGAGCGTGCCCTTGCCCGATGCCGCCGGACCGTCGATGGCGATGCATAAGGTCACGCCAGGTCTGCACCTAGCCGACGCAACAGGGCGACGAACCCGGGGAAGCTCGTGTCGATAAAGGCATGGTCGTCGATGGTGACGGGCCGGTCGCTGGCCAGGCCAAGCACCAGGCCGCTCATCGCCAGCCGATGGTCCATATGCGTTGCGACCACGCCGCCGCCCGGGACGGCCCCACCCCGGATCAGTAGGTCGTCCCCCTCGACCGACGCTGCCACGCCCGCGCCGTGCAACAGCGCAAGGGTTGCCGCCAACCGGTCACTCTCTTTGACCCGCAGCTCCTGCAACCCGCATAGGCGTGACATCCCGTCGGCGAATGCGGCTGCGACAGCAAGGATGGGGTATTCGTCGATCATGCTCGGCGCACGCGTTGCCGGTACTTCGACGGCGGTTAAGGATGAGTGCCGGGCGGCCACGTCGCCCACATGCTCACCACCCGCTACCCGTTTGTCCGTGATGGTAAGGTCGGCTCCCATCTCCAAAAGGGTCGTGAACAGCCCGGTGCGGAGCGGGTTTAGCCCCACGCCCCGGACCGTCACGTCCGACCCCGGCACCAGCAGGGCGGCGACGATGATGAACGCGGCACTGGATGGATCGGATGGCACGGCGATGTCGGCGGCCATCAGGTCCGGCTGACCAGTCAAGTGGATGACACGGCCGGTACCGTGCGGCGCGGACTCAATAGTCGCGCCGAAATGGGCCAGCATGCGCTCGGTATGGTCACGTGTCGGCTCCGGCTCGACCACCCGTGTGATCCCGGGCGCATTAAGGCCGGCCAGCAGCACGGCCGATTTTACCTGGGCGGAGGCGACGGGCAGCGTGTAGTCCAGCGGCCGCGCCTCGCGCGCACCCACGATCGCCAGTGGCAACCGCCCGCCTGCCCGCGACGTGAATTGTGCCCCGCAGGCGGCCAGCGGCTCCGTCACCCGTCGCATCGGCCGGCCGCGTAGGCTCGCGTCGCCGGTCATGACAGCAAACAGGTCGTGGCTGGCCAGCAGGCCGCACAGCAGCCGGGCGGCGGTGCCGGAGTTGCCCATGTCCAGCACGTCAGCCGGTTCACTCAGGCCGCCAATGCCCACGCCCGACACGCGCCAAGTGCCCGGCCCATCCCGCGTCACGTGGGCACCCAATGCCCGCATGGCGGCGGCGGTTCGCATCACATCCTCGCCTTCCAGCAGGCCGGTGATCCGGGTTTCACCGATCGCCAGCGCCGACAGCATCAGTGCGCGGTGGCTCACGGATTTATCGCCGGGCACGCTGACGGTGCCGCGTAACGGACCGGTGCGGCGGGCGGTCAGCGGGCCGGTCAGCGGGCCGGTCAGCGGGCTGGAAAGCGGGCTGGGCGCGGTCGTCATGGCGGTGTCCTGCGTCAAAGCCGCGGCCGTAACACGCGTTGCCCCCGTTTGACAGCCACTGCCGGCGATGGCATGGCCCCCCGCCGTGGTATGTCGCATGCGCAGAAACCGCGCGCCGTGACCTGCATAGGATTGAAGAGGGTTGTATGGCGAAAGCTGAATTGGGCACCAAGCGCGTCTGCGTCGCGTGCGGCACACGCTTCTACGACCTGACAAAGGTCCCGGCCGTCTGCATCAAATGCGGAACCGAACAGCCGCTCGATCAGCCACG
>JAYVTX010000330.1:0-2835 GCA_043788425.1 Rhodospirillales bacterium | reverse complement strand
CTGCAGGTGCTCATCTTCCGCCTGCCTCCCTTGCTGCGGGAGGCGTTGATACTGATCGGTGCCCAAGGCTTATCGCATGACGAAGCGGCCGCCATCTGCGCCGTTCCGGTGGGAACGATGAAGGCACGCCTGTCTCGTGCCCGGGCACAGCTGGCGACGATGGCCTCCTAACGATCACGCACTCGTCAACGGAGCCACGCAACGCCCGCACGCGATCGACCATTTGGTAGCCAGAAGCGTCTAGCGGAGAGACCAATGTCCGACGTCACTCAGTCCGCCACCATTTTCGATTTCCACGACCAAGTGATCGCAATTCTACCCAAGCTGCGAGTGCAGGCTTTGGCTCTGACACGAAACCGTCCAGCGGCAGAAGATTTAGTGCAGGACGCGGTATGCAATGCCCTGGCGGCCTCGGCGAGCTTCATCCCGGATACCAACTTCGCGGCCTGGATGCATCGCATTTTGCGTAACCGGTTTATCAGCAACCTCCGCAAGCGCCGGGACACGACCGACATCGACGATGTGCCGCAGAGCGCGTTTGCGACCAACGCAGCGCATGAGGATCGGCTGGCGCTAAAGGAATTGGGCGCTGCGATGGCACGCCTGCCGTCCGATCAGCGGGAAGCGCTGGTGATGGTTGTGATCCACGGCATGAGCTACGAGGCACTGGCCGAGTCGACCGGATGCGCCGTCGGCACCGCCAAAAGCCGCGTGTTCCGCGCCCGTCGCCAATTGGAGAAGTGGCTGCTGGGCGAAAGTAAGCCACGCACCCCGCGCAAGATCAGCGTGATCGATGACACGCTACAGCGGTTGCGCAGCGAAGCGTCCGACCGCGGCGTCGAATTCTAAGCATTAGTCCATCATAGGTGTGGGGCGGGCTGTATGCGCCCGCCTCGCCCGATGTATGATCACCTATGGCAAGTGACGAGCCCAACCCACCCGTGACAGGGGATGCATCTGCCGTGCAAGGCACAAAGCCCCAGACCGACGCGTTCGACCTATGGCTGCAACGCGGCCTGCATAAGTTGTTCGACGACATCGCGAACGAGCCGGTGCCGGAGGCGCTCCTTAAAATTATAGAGGCTGGGCGACCGAAGTAGCGATGCTTTCGCTGCGCCGGGCCGCCCGGTCGCCCACATTGGCGATCGTTCTATCTCATGGCATTCTTTCCGCCCTAGTTGCGGGCGCAGTTGCATTGGGCCTTTGGATCGTGGCGCTTCCGGTCTGGGTCATCGGCACTTGTGTGATCGGAGCCCTGGCACAGCGTATGGTCACCATGCCAGTCGACGCATTACGCGTTGCACTTAATCGCTGGCGTGGTGGCGGGCCGTTTGTGGCACCCCCCGGCCGCCGCAGCGATGCAGTTCGTCGTCTTGCCTACGTAATGCACCGGGCGACCCAGGATTTGGCCCAGCAGCGCGCGACCGTTGTCGAGGCGACCCGGAACCAGGACCTCGCGATGGAGGAAATACACCATCGAGTGAAAAACAACCTGCAGGTCGTGGCTAGCCTGCTCAATCTTCAGGCCAGCCGAATCCGCCAGCCCGAGGCCCGCGCCGAGTTTCAGTCCGCGCGCGACCGCATCCGCGCACTGGCGACCCTGCACCGCCATTTATACGTTTATGGCGAAATCCACACGATCGAGATGGGCGAGTTCCTGGTCGAGCTATGCGAGCAGTTGTTCAAAGCCCTGGGCGAAACACCGGGCGGGCGGCTCAAACTGTCGATCGATGCCCCGGCGCTGAAGGTATCGAGCGACCAGGCGGTGCCACTCGCGCTGATCGTGACGGAGGCGGTCACGAATGCAATCAAGTACGCCTTTCCGGCCGGCCGGCCGGGCCATATTTCTGTGACGCTGCGGCAGGATGGCGACACGGCCACGCTGGAGGTGGCGGATGACGGCGTCGGCATTCCCAGCGGACGGCAGCAGACAGAGGCAGGGGTCCGCGATGGCATCGGCCTGCAACTGATCACCGGCTTCGCTCGCCAACTGCACGCGACGTTGCTGGTGGAGGAGGTGTTCGGCACTCGCTATGTCGTGACTCTTCCGCTTCGGCGTGACCGGTTCGACAGCCCGGCCGTCACCGATACCTAGCGTATTGCGGAATGCGCTGATCCGCTGCACATCTTTCGAATGAAGACGATGGATTCAGCCCTCCACGCCCGCGTCACCAGCTGGCGGCATCACCTGCACGCCAACCCCGAAATCAGTCTGCAGGAGCGAGGGACGGCCGCGTACGTGTGTCAGGTCCTGACGGAGCTGGGCGTGCCGTTCACCCCCGGCATCGGCGGCCATGGCGTGGTGGCGACGATCGCGCGCGGGCCGTCCAACCGCAGCGTGGGCCTACGTGCCGACATGGATGCGCTGCCGATCACCGAGACGACGGGCCTACCCTACGCCTCTACCCGGCCGGGCGTGATGCACGCGTGCGGGCACGATGGGCACACGGCCAGCCTGCTGGGTACGGCTGCGCTACTGATGGCCGACACGGACTGGACGGGTACCGTGCAGTTGATCTTTCAGCCGGCGGAGGAGGGCTATGGCGGCGCTCGGTCGATGCTGCGCGATGGGTTAATGGACCGGTTTCCGATGGAACAGGTCTTCGGCTTCCATAATTGGCCCGGGTTGGCTGCGGGCACTGTTGCGGTTCATTCCGGCCCGGTCATGGCGGCTGCGTCCCGCGTGAACTACACGATACATGGTCATTCTGGCCATGCTGCCATGCCGCATTTGACGCGGGATCCGGTGGTGGCCGCCGGGCAGTTGCTGGTCGGGCTGCAATCGATCGTAGCCCGGACGACCGACCCGCTGGACACGGCCGTCGTGTCGATCTG
>JAYVTX010000329.1:0-4841 GCA_043788425.1 Rhodospirillales bacterium | reverse complement strand
CCAAGCGCCGCACGCTGCACCGGCAGATCGTGTTGGCCATCAAACGGCTGCACCCGTCCGACTGGCTGGCCGACCAGGCCGAGACCCTGGTGTACCATGCCTCCCTGGGTGAGGTGTGGGACGAGCTTGGGATCGTCGCTGGGTTCGCTGGACGCCGGGCTGCAAGCCGTTCTGCCTATGTCGAGGCGGCACGGTTCTTCAAGCAGGGTATCGACGCCTGCCGCAAATCGCCGCAGACGCCGCAGATGATGGCGCGCGAGATCGACCTGCGCTTCGACCTGCGCGCGTCGCTATTCCCGACTGCCGGTATAAGCCAGAGCCTGGCGAATTCGAGTGAGGCTGCGCGGCTCGCTGGCCAAATGGGCGATCGCAACCGAACCGGCTGGGCGACAGCCTACGTTGCACGCGACCTGCAATTGGTTGGCCGCCCTGGTGAGGCGATGGCGACCGCGGCCCGCGCGCTGGAGTATGCCGGCGATGACCACGAACTGATCGTCGTAACCAAGTACTTTTCGGCACACGCCGCCTATGCACAGGGCGACTATGCCCGGGCGGCTGCCATCCTGCGCACGCTCGTTATCGAATTGCATGCGCGCGATCCCACAGCATGGACAGGTACGCCCGGCCCGTCGGCCATCTTCTTTCGTTGCTGGCTCGTCTGGTCGCTAGCCCGGCTCGGCAACGATGAAGAAGCCCTGGCCACGGCGGCGGCGATGCGCAACTCGGCCGATGAGTGGGATATGCCGCTATGCCAGACCGTTGCCCATCTGAGCGAAGGGTTCGCGCTGGCCCATGCCGGGCGGCTGACGGAGGCGCATACGACGCTGGAGGTAAGCCTCGCGCTATGCCGGCGATGGGAATTGTTCGCCTGGTCGACCAACATCATGTCGTGTCTGGGACACGTCAAAGCCCGGCTGGGTCAGGTCGAAGAGGGTATCGGCCTGCTGGAACAAGCGATCGCGCGGACGACGGCCAGCGGCATTCTGGTCAGCCACGCGAACGAGCTGGCCTGGCTGGCTGAAGCACACCTGCTCGCCGGTCGCACTGCAGAGGCGAGGGACCACGCCGAAAACGCGGCAACGGTGGCGCGCCAGCATGAGGAAGTTGGGAATGAGGCGTTCGCATCGCTGGTGCTGGCCGAGGCGTTGGCCGCCCACGGCAACATCGGCGAAAGCCAAGCCCAGTTCGCAATCGCACTTCGGATGGCGAAGGCTACCGGTATGATGCCGTTGGTGCGGCGCGGCGCGGCGCAACTGACGGATCGTATGGCGCTATGCGGAGGCCGAGAGTCATGAGGCCGTCATAACCAGCGCTCACGGGATGATTAACTGGTGCCGGATCGACGCGCGCATCACCACGTCCGGGCAACCCACGGCGGAACAGCTGGGCGCCATTGCGGACCTTGGCGTCCGGCATGTCATCAACCTTGGCCTGCATAGCCACGAGCTGGCGCTACCGGATGAGGCGAGCGACGTCGCGCGGCTAGGGATGGTGTACGCGCATATCCCGGTCGACTTTGCAGCCCCGCGTGAGGCCGATTTCGCGGCGTTTCAGGCGGCCCTGCACCGGACCGAACCAGACGCTGTGCACGTCCACTGCATTTTTAACTGGCGCGTGTCTGCGTTCTTTTACCGGTACCGGCGGGACGTCCTGGGGATGGCCGAACCGGCCGCGCGGGCCGACATGGACGCGATCTGGCAACCATCCGCTGTGTGGACCGCGTTTATTGCCCCGCGCTAGCGCACTTCCCGTCCGGGCTGCTTCGCCTGGACGGGAAGTGCGCGAAAAGAAAGGCGACCTAGCGCGTGAGCCGGTTCACTTCGATCGGCTTACGCGCTTAACCCATAGCCCCGCGGGCTGCGACCGGCCAAACTTTCTCGACCCGGCCACCACGCACACCGACATACCAGTCGTGCCGATCCACGGTCGGGTCGCAATGGCCGGGTACAAGCCGGATGGGGGCGCCCAGATCAGGCAAATCTCCATCGCCCGACAGCACGCCGTGCTCGTCACTGGCGCCGGTATAGGCCACGCCGGCACCGCCCCATACCAACGGAAAGCCGCTATCGATCGCGACGGCCTTATGCCCGGCGTCCACCACGGCCCGGCCCGGCCGCGTGCTCATGACCGTTGCCAGCACAAATAGCGACTGGTGGAACCCGGCGCTGGCCCCACCGCCGTTGCGGCCATAATCGGCGTCCATGAAGCAATAGCTGCCAGCCTGGATTTCGGTGAACACGCCGGACGCAGCCTCAATCTCAAAGCTGCCCGTGCCGCCCCCGCCCACGATGTCGCAATGCAGACCACGCTGGCGGAGTTGCTCCACCGTGCGGCGTGCCCCGTCCGCGCCAACCCCGATTGCGATGGTGCGTTCGTCCAGGGATCGCATGTGCTGTGCCGCACCGTGATACGCCTGCAACCCGGCAAAACGCAGATGGGGGGACGCCGCGACACGTTCGGCCAGGGCCACCGCGGCCGGGCCCGGAGCGACACCGCAGCGGCCATGGCCGGCATCGATCTCGATCAACACATCCTGCCGTATGCCAGCGTCCGCCGCCGCCGCCGCGATCCGATCGACGCCCAACCCGCTATCGGCGCACACCGCAACCTGCGCTACGCCGTGTAGGGCGACCAACCGCGCCAGTTTTGTCGGGACCACAACCTCGTTGCTGACCAGGATGTTGGCGACGCCACCCCAGGCCATGATCTCGGCCTCCGCCACCTTTTGCACGCACTGGCCGATCGCACCGCGCGCCGCCTGCCAACCGGCAATTACGGGTGATTTATGCGTTTTGGCATGTGCCCGAAGCCGCACGCCGGTCCCTGCCAACAGGGCCGCCATCCGGTCCAGGTTGAACTCCAGCGCATCGAGGTCGACCAGCAGCGCCGGCGTATCGACCTCATGCTCGGCCATGCCCGGGCGGGCGGGCGGGGGCTGGATCAATGGCCCGCGTTCTCACCAGAGAAATCAGGGGCAGCCAGGCCGGAACCGGCCAGCTGGGCGGCCAGGGCCTGCTTCAGCCGATCAAGGCCGTGCTCGTCCCGCGCCTCTGCCCGGGCGACCAGCACCGCCTGCGTGTTGGATGCGCGTAGCAGCCACCAGCCGTCGTCGGTTTGCACCCGTACGCCATCGATGTCGTTCACGCGGGCACCGCTTTGCTTCAGGCGGGTCGCAACCTCTGCCACCACGTCGAACTTGCGGGTGTCCGGGCAATCGAACCGCAGCTCCGGCGTGTTCACCACCTGCGGCAGGGCGCGACGCACGTCCGATAGCGGACCCGGCAGGCGCGCCACGATCCCCATCAGGCGCACGGCGACGTACAGCGCGTCATCGAAACCATACCAGCGATCGGCATAGAAGATGTGGCCGCTCATCTCGCCAGCAAACGGCGCACCCAGTTCGGCCATTTTGGCCTTGATCAGGCTGTGGCCGGTTTTGAACATCAGCGGCTTACCACCCGCGGCTGCAATCTCGTCATACAGGACTTGGCTTGCCTTCACATCGGCGATGATGGTGGCACCCGGATGCGTGCGCAGCACATCACGGGCCAGTACCACCAGCAGCTGGTCGCCAATCACCATTGTCCCGCCATCGTCGATCACGCCGATCCGGTCCGCGTCCCCATCGAAGCCGATGCCCAGATCGGCCCCGTGTTCGCGCACGGCCGCGATCAGCTGCTCCTGGTTCTTGGCGATCGTCGGGTCCGGATGGTGGGCGGGGAAGGTGCCGTCGATCATTGGATTGAGCACCGTGTGCTCGCCGGGCAGGACTTTCAACAGCCGGGTCAGGACCTCACCAGCGGCCCCGTTGGCGTTGTCCCATACGATTTTTAGTCGGCGGTCGCCGCCGTCGTAATCCTGGACCAGGCGGGCGATGTAGGCGTCGGTCACGTCGACCGGGCGATCGGTGCCTTCTGTCGCCGCAACCACGTCGCCCGCGGCTGCGATGGCACCCAGGTGCTGGATGTCCGCGCCAAAGAACGCCTTTTTGCCCAGCATCATCTTGAAGCCATTGTAGTCGGGCGGATTATGGCTGCCGGTCACCATCACGGCGCCGTCCGTCGCCAGCGTTGTTGCCGCAAAGTACAGCAGCGGTGTCGGCCCGCGTCCTACGCGCAGCACCGCCATGCCCGACGCCTTCAGCCCGTCCGTTAATGCCGCAGCCAGGTCCGGGGATGACAGCCGTCCATCATACCCGACGGCCACCGTGTGCCCGCCCGCCCGCGCCACGACCGAGCCAAAGGAGCGCCCGATCGCGAACGCGTCCGCGGCGTGCAGGGTGCGGCCAACGACGCCGCGAATGTCGTATTCCCGCAGGCTGGTCGGGTCGAACGCGTGATAGAACGCCGTCATGTACAATCCTTGCAGTAATCCCGGAGGAACGCGCGCACTTGCGGGGCGAGGTCCGGCCGCTTCAGTGCAAAAGCGATTTGCGCTTCCAGAAACCCGACTTTATCGCCGCAATCGAACCGCCGACCCTCATACCGTAACCCATGAAACGGGCCATGGCCGATCATCTTGGCCAGCGCATCCGTCAGTTGCACCTCGTTACCAGCGCCACGCTCCATCTTCGACAAATGCTGGATCACCTCCGGCATCAGGACGTAGCGGCCAATGACGGACAGATTGCTGGGCGCGTCCTCGGGCTTTGGTTTTTCCACCAGGCCCAGGACTTCTGCCAGGCGACCGTCATCGGTGCCGACCTTCAGGATGCCATAGCGGTTGGTCTGCTCCGGCGGCACCTCGGTCACGGCAATGACGTTACCGCCCGTTTCCCGATACACCTCCGCCAGTTGCACCAGGCATGGCGTGTCGCTTAGCACCAGGTCGTCTGGCAACAG
>JAYVTX010000328.1:0-3154 GCA_043788425.1 Rhodospirillales bacterium | reverse complement strand
CGTGATGGCACCGGCAAGCACGGGGATCGCCAGCAGCAACAGGAACGCCGTAACCAGGATGGACCATACGAACAGCGGCATCTTGTGCAGCGTCATGCCCGGCGCGCGCATGTTGAAAATGGTGGTGATGAAGTTGATCGCGCCCAAAAGCGACGACACACCAGCCAGATGCAAGGCAAACAGCGTGTAGTCCAGCGCCGGCCCCGATTGATAGGTGCTGTTCGACAGCGGGGCATACAGCGTCCAACCCGGCCCGGCTCCATCGCCGGTGTGTAGACCCAACATGATCAGTGCGAATGCTGGTACCAGCAACCAGAAGCTGATGTTGTTCAGCCGCGGAAAGGCCATGTCCGGCGCGCCGATCATCAGCGGGACGAACCAGTTACCGAACCCGCCGATCATCGCCGGCATGACCATGAAGAAAATCATAACCAGGCCGTGTGCCGTAACCGTCGCGTTCCAGGCCTGCCCGCTCTTGAAGTATTGCAACCCCGGGTTTTGCAGCTCCAGCCGCATGTGGATCGACAGCGCAACGCCCACGATCCCCGCCACGATGGCGAAGATCAGATAGAGGGTGCCGATGTCCTTGTGGTTGGTGCTGAACAGCCACCGGTTGACGAAGTTAGGGTGATGGTCGTGCGCATCCTCATGGATGTCGACTTGGCCCAACCCGCCATGTTGTACGAACTCGCTCATTGCCGTGCCTCCGCAACCTGCACCTGATTATGGTCCGGGTCACCAGCTGGGGTGGTCCCGCTCGCAAACTTCTTCTTAGCCGTGATCACCCACGCCGCAAAGTCGGCATCGTTTAGCGCCTCGACCGCGATCGGCATCGCGCTGTGGTTCGTACCACAAATCTGATTGCATTGCCCGTAGTAGATACCGGGTCCGTCGACCTTCACCCACGTCTCGATCGTGCGGCCGGGAATGGCGTAGCGTTGCACGCCCAGCGACGGAATGAAGAAGCTGTGGATCACATCGCCGCTCGTCACAAGCAAACGAATATTTTTGTTGGCCGGAACGACAACCCGATTATCGACGCTGAGGTTCCGGAGCTGACCCTCCTCCGTCTTGATCTCGTCGGCAGGGATCATGTAGCTCGTGAACGAGACGTCACCGTTATCGGGATACTGGTACTCCCAGTACCACTGATGACCGACGACCTTCACGGTCAGGTCAGCATTCTCGGTCCGGTCCTGAAAGTAAACGATCCGGAATGATGGAATGGCGATCACGATCAGGATCAGGACGGGGATCGTGGTCCACGCGACCTCGAGAGCCGTGTGGTGGCTGACGCGGCTCGGCACAGGGTTCCGCTTCGCGCTAAACCGCCAGACGCAATAGCACAACAGCGCCGCGACAAAGACGGTGACCAACGTCATCAGCCAAATAACCAACGAATGTAGCCCGGCGATCCCGGCCTGAACCGGGCTATGCGCCGGCTGGAAGGTCCACTCCCAGTTGCGCGGTGCACCAACGGTCTGTGCCCAGGCGTGACCACTCGCCATCAAGCCTAATAGCGATAACGGTATCGCCCTAGAAAACTGCATCGTCCTGCCCATCAAAACCCTCGGCAAAGCTAACGGAAGCCCCATGCTGGGGCAGACAAAGACCCTATACGGGTCCTCACTATCCCTAGTTGGGCAGGCGAACCAGGGTGAAAAGGCCCAGCGGCGGCACTTCCGCGAATAGGGCCCGCGATTGTTCCGCGTTAGTCAACAGATCGGCCCGGGAGAAATCCGGGTGCCAGCCGAGCTTACGCGACGCCGGTGCCAACGCGCGCTCGACCCACCAGCGCGGCCCCTGCTCGGCGGCGAAATGGTTCACGAACAGCAGATGGCCGCCGGGGCGCACAACGCGCTGCATCTCCGCAATCAGCCGCCGCGGATTGGGAACAACGCTGGCGACGAACATCGCGACTGCGATATCGAACCGCCCGTCCTCAAAGCCCGTTTGCTCGGCATCGACCTCAAGCAGTGCATCGACCTGGCTCAGGCCATCGCTGGCCACGCGCGCTCGCGCCAGCGCCAGCATTTCGGCCGACAGATCAATGCCGGTAATGCGCTTCGTGGGCACGTAATGCGGCAGCGCCAGGCCGGTGCCTACACCGACCTCGAGCACCTGATTACCCGGCAGAGCATTGACTGCCTCGACCGCGCGGCGGCGCCCAAACGCAGATACGCCGCCGAACACCGTGTCGTAAACGCTAGCCCATCGTCGATAGGCCGCCCGCACGGCATCCGCGTCCAGCCCCGCATGACGTTTCGCCGCCGGAAGTGCTTCGGATTGAGACATGGCCTGTCCTAGCCGAGGCGACCCGCCATGGCCAGTGGCGTCAGGCCGCATCCTCTCGCCGGTCGCGCACTTTTACATAGGCGAGCGCGGCGTGGGCCATGCAATAGGGCTTATTGGTCATCGCAGCGTCGTCGCAAAAGCGAAAGCTGGGCGTTCCCGGATCGCCAAGCGGCCAGCAGCAGGTCGAAATACGGCTCCCGGCCGAAGCAGGTATGGCTCGCAGCGCGCCGGGCCGGGCGGGTGCGACAGTTCGCGCCGGGGCGGCTACGGACACATCTCGGGGCGAGGCAGGTAGGCGAGGCGCGGCAGAGGAGCGGGATACGGTCTGCAGCGGCGGCAAAGTGGGGCCGACTGTGCGGCGGGGCTGCGGGCGCGCGACCTGCCCGGCCGGCATGCGGCGGATCGGCGATGGGCGGGGCGGCAGCAGCAGGCGGTGCGACTTGCCGACGACGGCGTTTTTGGTCACTCCCAGCCGGCGGCCGATCTCGGCAGTGGTGAGCCCATCGGCCCACATCATGCGTAGCCGGGCGATCGCCTCGTCGTTCCAGTCCATGCGGGCCTCCCTTTCGACAGTGTCATCGTATCGACGCCGAGACACCACGGCTAGTGTTTTCGTTGTAAATGACCACAATAAGTTGTGGACAACTCAGGCCAGCTCTACAGCCAGTGCCCGCAGCCCGGCCGTGTAAGGGTGGGCGATACGCCCGGCCCGCAAAGCCTCGGTCGATAGCGTCTCCACCAGCGACCCCGCCTGCATGACGGCCACGACCGGACATAAATGCGCCACCACGGCCAGGTTGTGGCTGACTAGCAGATAGGTGAGGCCGCGCTCCGCCTGCAGCGCCCGCAAAAGGTTCAG
>JAYVTX010000327.1:0-2933 GCA_043788425.1 Rhodospirillales bacterium | reverse complement strand
TGGACGCCCTGCGCGCCTGGCACGTCGTCGCCGGTGGTCCACCAGTCCGGGTGACCGTGGTGCTGGAAGGCGAGGAGGAGGTGGGCAGCCCCAATCTGGAGGCTTTCCTACGCGACCACGCGGCCGAGCTGCGCGCCGACGTCGCGATAATTTCGGACACCAACATGTGGGACGCCGACACGCCGGCCATCACCACCCGGCTGCGCGGGCTGGTCTATACCGAGTTGCGGGTGCGCGGACCCTCGCGCGACCTGCATTCCGGGCTGTTCGGCGGCGTCGCCCTGAACCCGATCAATGCGCTGACCCGCATTCTCGGCACGCTGCACGATCCGGATGGCCGGGTCGCCATCCCGGGCTTCTACGACGGTGTGGAGAACCTGCCGGCGGACCAAGCAGCGGAATGGGCGGCCCTGGGTTTTGACGAGACCGCCGCCCTGGCGGAAATCGGCTTGCACGCTCCGGCCGGAGAACACGGCCAGTCCGCACTCTCACGCATGTGGGCGCGGCCGACCGCCGATATCAACGGCATCTGGGGCGGCTACGCCGGGGCAGGGGCCAAGACGGTGATCGCCGCCGAGGCAGGCGCCAAGATATCGTTCCGGCTCGTGCCAGGTCAGGCCCCAACCCATGTGCTGGCTGCTGTCAAGGCGCACATAGCCGCCCACAGCCCGCCGGGCCTGCACTGCGAGGTGGAGTGTCTCTCTATGTCGCCAGGCTTCGCGGTCGCCCCGGGCAACCCCTGGGTGGATGTCGCACGCCGGGTCCTCAGCGAAGAATACGGCCGCCCCGCCGTGCTGATCGGCAGCGGCGGTTCGATACCGGTCGTCGAAAGCCTGCGCCGCATCCTTGGCCTGGACACCCTGCTGCTGGGCTTCGGCCTCAGCGACGACCAGGTGCACAGCCCCAACGAAAAGTTCGACCTCCGCTGCTTCGACGGCGGCACCAGCGCCCACGCCCGGCTGCTGGGGGCGATCGGGCGATAGGGCAGGATAGCCCGGGTAGAACACCACAATACCGGCCGGACGAGCCGGGTTCAGGTGCCTCCGTCGCGCAGCTTGCCAACGCTCTGCGGGCTGACCTGGCCTGGATGGCCACCGAATTGCTCCGCGGTAAAATTCACGACCGCAGCCAATTCGGCGTCGGTGTAGCCGCGGGCGAAGGCGGGCATGGCGAACTCGCCGGCCTGGGTGTCCAGCCGGCTGCCGTGCAGCACGACCTGCAACAGATTGGTGCCGGACGGGTCGGACGCGGCCAGGTCGCCGGCCAGCGCCGCATAGGGCGATTGCGTGCCCGTGCCATCGAGACGATGGCAGCTTGAACACGCACCTTCGTAGATACGGGCGCCGAGCGCCGCGTCGCGCACCGGTGCCGGCGCCGAGGGTCCGGGCGCGCGGATCGCCGGGATCGCCCGCATGTAATGCGCCAGTGCACCCGCATCGTCGGGGGTGAGGTAACGCAACGAATAGCCGACGGCCTCGGCCATCGGGCCAGACGCGACGCCGTGTCCCTCGGCATGACCGGTGGACAAATAGGCCGCCAAATCGGTTTCGGACCAGCTTCCTATGCCGCTATCGGAGTCGCCGGTGATGTTGTAGGCGGCCCAGCCCTGCTGGATCGCGCCGGCATAGGCGCGGCCGGATTTCAGCCCTTGCAGGAAATTGCGCGGCGTGTGGCATTGCTGGCAGTGGCCCAACGCTTCGGCAAGGTAGGCGCCACGGTTCCAGGCCGCATCGCGGGTCATATCTGTTTCGAAACGGTGATCCGGGTTATATAGCAGATTCCAAAACACCATCAGGAAACGGATGTTGAACGGAAACCGCATGTCATTGGCCGGTGCAGCTTGCGCCGAGGCCGGCAGCGTCATCACATACGCTTTGATGGCGAGCGCATCGGCGCGACTCATCAGCGTATAGTTGGTGTAGGGCATGGCGGGGTACAGATGCTTGCCGCCGCGGCCGATACCGCGCTGCATTGCCGCCACCCATTCGTCATCGGTATAGGCCCCGACACCGGCCTTCGGATCGGGCGTGATGTTGGTGGCGTGGATGGTGCCGAACGGCGTTTGAAAAGCACGGCCGCCCGACCAGGTCGCATCGCTGCCGCGATGGCACGCTTCGCAATCGGCCATGCGCGCCAGATATTCGCCATGAACCACAGTGCCGGTATCGGTGGCCGCATGCGCGGACAGGCCGGCGAGCATCAGTACTGCAAAAGCTGCTGCGCGCATCATGCCGATTGCAAAGCTCCCAAACCGAACGGCAGCTTTCGTAACCGTTTGCCCGTAGCAGCAAAAATCGCGTTGCCGAGGGCGGCCGCCGAAGCAGCCGTACCGGTCTCGCCGATACCACCCGGATGCTCGTGGCTGTCGATCTGATACACATCGATCTGCGGCGCCTCGTCGATGCGCAGCATGCGGTAATTATTAAAATTACTCTGTTCCGGCCGGCCGTTCGCGTAGGTGATCTGGCTATACAGCGCGGTGCCGAGGCCGAAACACAGCCCGCCCTCGATCTGGGACGCGATGGTGTCGGGGTTCACCCGCTGGCCGCAATCGATGGCCACGGTGCAGCGCACCAGCCGAATTTCGTTGCCGTCGCCAACCTCGACTTCCAGCACGTGAGCGAGAAACGAGCTAAACGCATATTGCAACGATACCCCACGCCCATGACCCTTGGGCAGCGTCCCGCCCCAGCCGGATTTTTCCGCGGCCAAATTCAGCACGGCCAGCGCACGCGGGTTACGCACCAGCAGCGCGCGCCGGTAGTCCACCGGATCTTTGCCTGCGGCGGCGGCACACTCGTCCATAAAACTCTCGACCACGAACACATTATGCGTGGGCCCCACGCCACGCCACCATGCGGTGGTCACGCCAGGATGTTCGTGGCGCACGTAATCCACCTTCATCGCCGGCAGATCATAGGGCGTCTCGGCCG
>JAYVTX010000326.1:0-10273 GCA_043788425.1 Rhodospirillales bacterium | reverse complement strand
CCGGCCGGCGCATCAGGACCTCCACCAGGAAAGCCCATCCTCACCGGACAGATCGACTGCTACATAAACCGGACAGATCGCGTGCTACCTACACCGGTGCGGCTGCAACTTGACATTCCGTTCAGCGCGCCCGTACACCGCCCGCTTCCCGAAAGGGGCGCGTAGCTCAGCGGTAGAGCATTCGCTTCACACGCGAAGGGTCACAGGTTCAATCCCTGTCGCGCCCACCACGGCAGGTGGGTGATACAATGATCGAGCACACGCCGACCCGCATGGCCGTCATCGGCACTGGTATCATGGGCGATCGGATGATCCGGGCCGCGACGGACCATGCGTCCGGCGTGGTTTCCATCGCTGCCCTGTGGGATGCAGACCCGGCGGCGCTGGACCGGATCTGCGCCGCGTTTCCGCATCTTGCGCGGGCAAGCTCGGCCGTGGACGCAATCGGGGCGGCGGACTGCGTCTATATCGCGACCCCGCCCGCAACCCACATCGGCTATGCCGAACAGGCGTTTGCGGCCGGACGGTCCGTGTTCCTGGAAAAGCCGTTGGCAACGGACGTGGCGACGGCCACCGCATTCGTCCGCGCGGCCACGGACCAGCGCGCGGCAGTGAACTTCCCGTTCGCGTCGAGCCTGGCGGTCGGGCGGTTGCAGGGCTGGATTGCGGACGGTGGCAGCCTGCCTGCGGGCGCGAACTTGGCGATCGACGTCGCTTTCGCCACCTGGCCGCGAACGTGGCAGCAGGCCGCGTCGGCATGGCTGGACGCCCCGGCGGAGGGTGGGTTCACGCGCGAAGTCGTCTCCCACTTCCTATTCCTAAGCCGGCGTCTGCTCGGGCCGCTACGCCTCGTATCAGCCAAGATCGAGCGGGTTGCGGGCGGGACGGAGCGGGGGGTAGATGCGCGGCTGATGGCCGGGTCTGTACCGGTTCACCTAACGGGCGCAGTCGGTACCACTGCAGCGGATGACCACAACACCTGGACCCTGCACGGGCACACGCCCATTCGCCTGCGCGACTGGTCCTGGGCCGAACGCGAGAGCGCTGGCGGTACCTGGGCCGCCGACCCCGACGCGGCCCCGAACGAGAAAATGCGGCCCATCGTCCTACGCCGGCAATTGGAAGGAGTCGCCCGCATGACCCGTGGCGAACCGCATCACCTCGCTACCCTGGCCGAGGCGCTGGAGGTTCAAACGATCGTCGAGGCGATCCTGGCTACGTAGCCGGCAACCCCGGCTCACCCAAATCCCACCACAGTCCGGCGAACGCAGCCATGCCCTGCCGGGCGGGCGCCTTTAGCAAATGCTCGTCCGGCCCATGCTGTTTGCAGCCGTTATAACTATGCGGAACCCATAATAGCTGTACGCCAAGCTGGTCCATAAACGCATCGTTCGGCAGGCCACCGCCGCTATTGGGAATGACCTGCACGGGCTGACCCAGCGTGCGTTCCATGCTGGCGACCGCCCAATGGACCCAGGGGTGGTCCGGATCGGACCGGCGGGCGGGCATGCGGATGCCGTGGGTCACCAGCTGTACGTCGCCGAACCCGGCCGCATCCAGGTGGTCCCGGATGGTACGTTCGAACGTCGCCGGATCGACATCTACGGTATAGCGCAGTTGGATGTGCGCCGATGCGTTGGGTGCCACGGCATTGACCGGGTTTTCCGGCCGGCCAGACAGCATCGCCAAGACAATCAGACTGGTCCAGCCATAAACTTTCTCGGCGGCAGACAATCCCGGCTCGCCCCATCCGGGATCGATGGTCGCGGCCTCCCCCTCCGCCCGCAATTCCAGGCCGGCCAGGGCCTGCTTCACGGCTGGGTTCAGGCCGTCGGGCAGCAGGCCTGGCACCAGGATGCGGCCGTTGCGGTCCGCCAGGCTCGCGATCGCATGGGCCAACACGATGGCCGGGTCGGTCGTCATGCCGCCCCAATTACCGCTATGCACGCCACCCGGCCGCACGTCGACTACCAGGTCGAAATGGAAGGTGCCCCGCGTCCCCGTCGATAGCGTCACGATCGACGAATGCACGCGCGGCCCATCGCTGGCCAGCAGCACGTCCGCCGCCAACTGGTCCCGCCGGGCACCGATGATTTCGCGCAGACCGTGCGAGCCCATCTCCTCCCCCATCTCGATCACCAGCTTTACGCTGTAACCCAACCGGCCATTACGGGCCGCGATGACGTGTTCCAGGGCAGTAAGATTGATCGCGTGCTGGCCCTTATTATCCGCCGTGCCGCGGCCGTACCAACGGTCGCCCGCATCGGCCAGCACCCAGGGGGTCCGCCCACCGGTCCACTGGTCCGTCAACGCGCGCACCGTGTCGCCATGGCCATAGGTAATGATGGTCGGGCCCGAAGCCTCCAGCCGTTCAGCTAGCAGGATCGGGCCTAAACCCTCGATCGGGTTGGCCAAGATTTCGACAGTAAAGCCCATGCCTTCCAGCCAGGGGCGTAGATGGTCGACATAGCCGTGCAGATCGGCCCCGTGGCCCGGGTCCTGGCTGGTGCTGGGGATTGCGATCAGGGCGGCCAGGCGGTCCTGAAAGCCGCTGCCGTCGAATTCGGCCAGCGCCGACGCAATTGCCCCGTCCCGCATGTTCATGGTTTACCCCTAGTTTTCAGAACGCTAATCGCCCCGCGCCAGCCTGACAAGCCGCCGTGCAAGATACCGATCATCACCCCGAAAAGCTTTGCGTCACTGCGCTTAGCCGGGTCCAGATGCGGGCGGAAGCGGCCGTGGCGCTGGCTGATGGTCTTCACGACAGTCATGCGCAACAGGCCCTCGGCCCCCCGCGTCTCCCCATAGCCGCTGCGGCCACGGCCCACGAACGGCAGACGCGGGTCGGCGGTTGGGGCCACCACGTCGTTCACGCACACCGACCCGGCCATGACCCGGCGGGCAAACAGCGCGGCATCGCGATCAGGGCCGAACACGCTGGCCCCCAGCGCATAGGGGCAGTCCTGGTCGGCCCGCAACGCTGCCGCCATGTCCGCCACCGGCACCAGCGCCAGCCAGGGCGCGAACACATCCTGCTGCAGCAGCGCCATGCCGGGCCGGGCGTGATCGACCACCACGGGCCGGCCGAGCGCGATGGTGGCCGACGCACCGTGCGCCACCGCGTCGGACACCAGATCACGCAGGTGCATGGCGATCCGCTCTGGCACGCGCGCGTCTGGAATGGCCGAAAGCAGCGCCATTAGCCGGTCCCGCAGCGGCCCATGATCGGCTGCTGTCACGAAAACCCTCCGCGGGGCAATGCACGTCGCCCCCCCATTCAGCCGCAATCCGTACGCCAGGCAGCGCGCCACCAGGTCCAGGTCAGCACCTGGCAACACGAACGCGGCGTCGGCACCCGACAACTCCATCGTACAGGGTGTCAGACCCGCTGCGGCTAGCACGCGGCGCCCGGTTTCGGCCGAGCCGGTCAGGACGATGTGGTCATAGCCGGCGCCGACGGCGGCCGGTCCTGCATCGTCCGGCAAGACCGTCAACAGGCCTGGCGGCAGTCCGGCCTCCCTGAGCAGCACATCCAGGGACCGCATGGGCGCGCTGCAGCCGGGCGCTGGTTTGACGCAAACGGCATTGCCGGCGGCTAGGGCCTGCAACGCCTGCGCGCCTGCCAGGAACAGGGGGTAGTTGCTGGGCGCCAGGATCAGAACCACGCCGCATGGATCGCGCACGATCATCGCCCGTACGCCCCATAACCACGGCGGCGCGCGGCCACGGGGTGCGGCTGGCGCAAGGATCGCGCGGCCATGGCGGACCAGATACGCCGCCGCGGCCGCCAACGGCAGCACCTCCGCCACCAATGTATCGGCCGCGTTACGGTTCACGGTCGCGGCTAGGGCGCTCGCGTCGCGGGCAATCAGTCGCCGGGCGGCCCCTACGACGCGCAGGCGGGCTACGATGGGCGTTGCGGCCCAGGCGGGCTGGGCTAAACGGGCCGAACCTAGGCTCGTGCACATCGCCGGGATGACAAGATCGTTCATTAACCCACCTGTAACCGGCATCTATCGGGCTAACGAGAGAGGGGCTAGTTTGCGTCGCATGCCGTTCCGTACCACGCCGCACGTTGTCCACAACCTAGCCGGCAGCGCAGCATGACCAAAACTGTAGCGATCATGGGTGCCGGCCCCGGCGGCCTGGCCGCGGCCATGCTGCTGGCGAAGGCCGGCATGGACGTGACTGTATTCGAAAGCCGGGAAATGGTGGGCGGCCGTTCCAGCACCATCACCGGCCCCACCGATGTCGGTACGTTCCGGTTCGATATGGGCCCCACGTTCTTTCTGTATCCCCGCGTGCTGGCCGACATCTTTGCAGCCTGCGGACGGACGCTGGAGGACGAGGTGGAGCTCATCCGCCTGGACCCGCAATACCATTTAGTTTTTGAGGGCGGGGGCGATATCCAAGCCACCGGCGATATGGAACGCATGGCGGCTGAGATTGCTCGCTTCTCACCCACCGACGCCGCCGCTTTCCCGCGTTTCATGGCCGATAACCGCAAGAAGCTGGCCGTGTTCCGCCCGGTGTTAGAAAACGCGTTCAACTCGATGGCCGACCTGATGCGTCCGGCGGTGCTGAAGGGCCTGTCCCGCCTGCGCCCACATCGCAGCGTCGATAGCGACCTCGGCACCTACTTCAAGGACGAGCGGGTCCGGCTGGCATTCAGCTTTCAGTCGAAATACCTCGGTATGTCGCCGTTCCGCTGCCCCAGCCTATTCACGATCCTGAGCTTCATGGAATACGAATACGGCGTTTATCACCCCCGCGGCGGCACAGGTGCGGTCATGGGGGCCATGGCCCGGGTGGCCCGCGATCTGGGCGCACGGATCGAGCTGAATGCGCCGGTCGAGGAAGTGCTGTTCGAGGGCCGGCGCGCCACCGGCGTCCGCGTGGGCGGTATCGAACAGCGGTTTGACTCGCTGGTCATCAACGCCGATTTCGCCCAGACAATGACTAATCTGGTCCCCGATCGCGTCCGCCGCCGGTGGTCCGACCGCAAAATTGCGTCCAAGAAATTCAGCTGCAGCACGTTCATGATGTATTTGGGCATCGAGGGCACGCTGCCTGACCTGTCGCACCACACGATTTATCTGGCCGAGGACTACCGCCGCAACATTGCCGAAATCGAGGCGGGGCAGGCACCGAACGAGCCCAGCTTCTACGTCCAAAACGCTTGCGTCACCGACCCGGCGCTGGCGCCACCCGGCCACTCGACTTTGTACGTGCTGGTGCCGGTCGGTCATCGTATGGGCGAAGGCGTGGACTGGGCGGCCGAAACCGCACGGTACCGGGCATTGGTGTTCGAGCGGCTGAAGCGCATCGGTATCCCCGACATCGAAAGTCGAATTCGCTATGAGAAAATCCTGACGCCCGCCGGGTGGGAGCACGACTTGCAGGTCTATCGCGGGGCCACATTCAACCTGGCGCATAATCTGGCGCAAATGCTGCACTTCCGCCCGCGTAACCGGTTTGAGGATTTGGACGGCGTGTACCTGGTCGGCGGCGGCACCCATCCGGGCAGCGGCCTGCCGGTAATCTTCGAAAGTGCCCGCATAACTTCCCGCCTGATGGCCCAGGATTTGGGCCTGACCCCGGATTGGGAGCAGCCGAGCGCCATGTCATCCGACCATTACGTTCCCGCCATCGCGGAGGCTCTATGAACGCCATGCTCCCCATGCGTGCCAACGCGCCCGTCGGCGTAATTGGCGCAGGCCTAGCCGGATTAGCCGCCGCCTGTGTGCTGGCAGCGCGCGGACATAAGGTTATCCTGTTCGACAAGAACCCTTGGCTGGGCGGTAAAGCCGCGCAGCTGCAGCAGGACGGCTTCCGGTTCGATATGGGCCCGACCATTTTGACGGTGCCCGAGATCCTCGGCCGCGTGTTTGCCGAGGCCGGGCGCAGCATGCACGACTATCTCGATCTACGTCGGCTAGACCCGCAATGGCGCTGCTTTTTCGAGGACGGGTCCATCCTAGACCTGCAGGAAAACGTACCCGCCATGGCCCGTACGATTGCACAGTACGCGCCGGGCAGTGAAAAGGGGTTTCAGGACTTCATCGAGATGTCCCGTGGCCTGCATGGCGTGTCGGAAAAGTTCTTCTTCTGGAAGTCGGTTGAAAGCATCACCGACACACTTTCGATGAAGGGCATGAACCTCGAAACATTGCGAGAGGTGCTAAGCCTGCGCATGGGCACGTCGGTCGCTGGGCAAATCCGGAAGCGGGTGCCGGATGCGCGGGTGTGCCAGATGCTGGATCATTTCGTGCAGTACGTTGGCAGCTCACCCTACGCATCACCCGCCGTGCTGTGCAGCATTGCGCACATGCAGACCGAGCACGGCGTGTGGTACCCCATGGGCGGCACCCGCGCCGTACCCCAGGCGCTGGAGCGGCTGGCCGGTGAGCTTGGCGTCGATCTGCGACCCGGGGTTGGCATCGCCCATATTGTGACGGACCGTGGCCGCGCCACCGGCGTTGTGACCGAGACGGGGGGGACGATCGCTCTATCGGCCGTCGTCAGCAATATGGACAGCGTACGCACTTATCGCGAGCTAGTCGGCGGCGCACCCGCACGTAGCTTTGCCCGGCGGTGGAAGCGCGATCCGGCATGCTCGGGCGTTGTTTTGTACCTCGGCCTGAACAAGCGGTACGACCATCTGGCCCACCACGACTTCGTATTCAGCCGCGATCCGGAGGAGGAGTTCGACTGGATTTACGGCAAGGGCGAGCCTGCTCCAGACCCCACGGCCTACATCGCCGCCCCGTCCGGTACTGATCCGGACGTGGCCCCGCCGGGGGGTGAGGCGCTATACGTACTGGTCCATACGCCGTACCTGCGCCCGCACCATGACTGGTCAGCAATGTTCCCGGCCTATCGCCAGGTGATCCTGGACAAGCTGAAGCGCTGCGCCGGGATGCCGGATATCGAGGAGCGGATTGTATTTGAACATCATCTGACGCCGCAGGACATCCATGAGCGGTACCGGGTGTTGGACGGCGCAATCTACGGCCTGGCCAGCCACGGCAAGGTGAACGGCGCGTTCAAGCCCGGCAACCGCAGCCGCGATCTGCCCGGGTTATACCTGGCCGGCGGCGCCGCGCATCCCGGGCCAGGCATGCCGATGGTGTTGATGAGCGGCTGGATCGCGGCTGACAGCCTGCACCAGGACGTGGCAGCAGGCAGCAAAGTCAGCGCGTGAGATGACGGGGCAGGACCCGGTCCGGGAGCGGTCGGGCCGGCTTAACTGGGCCTTTGGCTGGTACCTGCGCTGGTTTTTCTATCGCCGGTTCCACGCCGTGCGGGTAGCACGTGCCGGGCTGCCAATGGCCTGGCCCGGGCGACCGGTGATTGTATTCGGCAACCACCCGTCCTGGTGGGACCCGGCGATGTACATCCTGCTGTGCATCAAGCTCTTTCCCGGGCGCGCCGGGTACGGGCCGATGGATGCGGCGGCATTGGTGCGGTACGGCGTCCTGCGGCGAATGGGCGTGTTTGGGGTCGACCAATCGTCGTTACGCGGCGCGGCGAAGTTCCTCGGAACCAGTCTGCGTATTCTGGGGCAGCCCGGGACGTCGTTGTGGATTACCGGTGAGGGTCATTTTACCGATTCGCGGCGACGTCCCATTCGGCTGCGCCCGGGCCTGGCGCATCTCGCGCGCCGCGTGCCGGACGCGGTGTTCTTACCGCTGGCGCTTGAATACGCATTTTGGAATGAGAGTAAGCCCGAGGCGCTGGCCATGTTTGGCGGACCGGTTGCGGCCCCCGCCGATGACAGCGTCGCCGGCTGGACTGCGCAGCTGGAACATGCGCTGGCACAGACCATGGACGATTTGGCGCAGCTGTCGATGGCGCGGGAAACTGCGCCGTTCCTGCCGCTGGTGCGCGGCGGATCCGGTGTCGGTGGTATCTACGACCTCTATCGCCGCGGCCGGGCGTGGGTCAGCGGACGCCGCTTCGACCCGGCGCACGAGCCCGGCGAATGATCCTGTTTGTTGTGTTACTGGCGGTGCTGCCGGTGGCGCTGGGTGTGTGGAACCTTTTTCTATATCGCACGCCCCTGCCCGGCACCGACACGCCCGCCGTATCGGTGCTTATCCCGGCGCGGAATGAGGCTGCGAATATTGCCGACGCTTGCGCGGCCGTGCTGGCCAGTACCGGGGTGGTGGTTGATCTAGTGGTCCTTGACGACGGATCGACCGATGCGACGCCCACGATCTTGGCAGGGATCGCAAATCCCCGGTTGCGGGTCGCCTCGGGAGGTACGCTGCCGCCGGGTTGGTCGGGTAAGCAGCATGCGTGTCAGGCGCTGGCCGGGTTGGCGCGGCATGAGTTGCTTGTGTGGGTAGACGCCGACGTGCGGCTGGCGCCGGATGCGCTCAGCCGAATGGCCGGGTTCATGGCGGTGAACGAGGTGGGCCTGGCCAGCGGCTTCCCGCGCCAGATTACGATCACATGGGCCGAGCAATTGCTGTTACCGCTGATCCATTTTCTGCTGCTGGG
This sequence comes from Rhodospirillales bacterium, assembly GCA_043788425.1. Lineage (GTDB taxonomy): Bacteria > Pseudomonadota > Alphaproteobacteria > Acetobacterales > Acetobacteraceae > JANPPS01. Next base: position 1,768 of record JAYVTX010000326.1, on the reverse strand, counting down.
GTTCCTGCCGCTATGGATCATGCGACGGCGGCCCGACATCGGCCTGGGTGCCGGCTGCGGGCAGTTGTTCATGGCCCGGCGTGACGCGTATGTGGCGGCGGGCGGGCACGCGGCGATCCGCGCCTCACTCCATGACGGGTTGACCCTGCCGCGGGCGTTTCGGCGCGCCGGGTTCATGACAGGCTTGTTCGACGCAAGCAGCTTCGCTACCTGCCGCATGTACACGAACGCGCCCGAAGTTTGGGAGGGGCTATGCAAAAACGCAACCGAGGGTATGGCGACCAACCGCGCGCTGCCGGTATGGACGGTAATCCTGGCGGGCGGACAGGTGGTGCCGTGGCTACTGCTGCCCAACCCGTGGGCCCTGCTAGCGGTCGTGGCGACGGTTGGGTTCCGGCTGGTACTGGCCTGGCGGTTCCGGCAGCCCTGGTTGTCGGCGGTACTGCATCCGATCGGCGTGCTGGGCGTGCTTGCCGTGCAATGGGCGTCGTTGCGGCGGGCCTGGCGCGGGCGGCCCTTGGTCTGGCGGGGGCGTGCGTACCCGGCACCGTGATGGCCGGGGAGCTGCAGGTGGTCGTGACGAACGTTCGCAACGCAAACGGCCTGATCCAAGTCGGCATCTGCCCGGCGCTGCTATTTCTGACCGAGACATGTCCATACAATGCGAGCGCCCCGGCCGTTCCGGGTACAACAACGGTGCGGGTGGAAGTGCCAGAGGGCACCTGGGCCGCCCAGGTCTATCATGATGAGAATAGCAACGAGCAGGTAGATCGCGACCTGCTGGGCATCCCGACGGAGGGCATCGGCTTCAGCCGCAACCCCCCGTTCCGGTTTGGTCCACCAAGCTTCGAGGACGCCCGCTTCGCCCTGACTCCGGGCGGTGGGCAGATCACGCTGCGATTGCGCTACTTCAACTAGGGAATGCCCATGTTTTTCGACGCCCATTTGTTTGTGTGCACCAACCGCCGCCCGGACGGTCACGCCCGCGGCTCCTGCGCGGCCGGCGGGTCGGAGCATCTGCGCGATTATATGAAGGCGCGGGTGAAGGAGCTTGGAATTTCCAACGTCCGGGTGAACAGCGCCGGGTGTCTGGACCGGTGCGAGTTGGGACCGTGTCTGGTGATCTATCCGGATGGCGTGTGGTACCGGGTTGGTAACGAGGCGGACGTGGAAGCCGTGTTGCAGGCGCATCTGGTTGCGGGTGGGCGGGCGACGGCGCTGATGCTTGGTGAATGAGGCATCGGTCGGAGATTTGTCGTCCTTCGAAATCGTACGCATCACGGACCGTCCAAATCTAATTAAGACTGTTGCCCAATGGCGCTGGCTGGCGTCGTGGCCCAACCGCGGGCACGATCGCCAAAACCGAAGCCATGGTTGCCACGTAAGATAGATTGTCGGGTATACCGCAATGTCTGGTGCTGCTGCACGATAGCTGCCCGGTCGGAACAGCTAGTTTGGTCGAACACGACTTTGCCGAACGGCTAGACTTGTATCGATGGAGCTCGGGCGTGGTTGTCGACGCAGAACACCGGAACAAGGGCCACGGCAGCCTGCTTGTCCGCGCGGTTGAGCACCTATGCCGTGCTTAGACGATGTCACCACGTTGGCTGTACACCCAGATTGCAAAGACGCTTTATGGTGGTCTCGGTTGGGTCGCATCGGATTTTATTGGTAGCGTCCGCGCTCGTGGTGGAAATTGGATGAGTTCTGCGGGTGGGGTTTGGCCTGGAGGTCGGCGTAGCCGGCCGGAAGGGCCAAACCCACTCGC
>JAYVTX010000325.1:0-2814 GCA_043788425.1 Rhodospirillales bacterium | reverse complement strand
CCGTCGAACATCGCCGGGTCCAGCTCCCACGCCTCCCGGTTGGGATCGCAATAGGCACGGGGAAATGTCGCGGTCAGCATCGGCGCGCCAAGGGTAAGGGCGCCGGCAAACAGTTCGTCGACAAAGCTATCCTCGCTCCGGCGTAACGCCGTGGGCGTCAGGCGTGTTGCGGCCAGGAAGTCCGGGCGGTAGTCGACCCCGGAATGGGCAGAGGCAAGTACCAGCGGCACGGTCTGTATGGCCGGGCGCTGGATGACGTGCCGGGTGGCGGTGGGGGCCGGCGGTTCGGGGTGGTCCATGGGCCCTATAAAACAGCGGCCCGGCCCGGTTGTCACCCCGTCCGGCTTGGCTTATTGAATGGTGGCGGATGGGCGCGTAGCTCAGCGGTAGAGCATCGCCTTGACATGGCGAGGGCCACAGGTTCGATCCCTGTCGCGCCCACCATCCGCGCCCGGATAGGCTTGCAGGCTGTCATCAAACTGTCATCGTACTGCAACAAGCCCGACACGGCTGGCGACTAGGTTCCGACGCGCGGCAAACACCGCCACGCGACACAGGGGATTTCAATGAAACTGAACCGGCTTGCACTATCGGCGGGCGTCGCGACGCTTAGCGTCATCCTAGGCGTAGGCGCAGCCACCGCGCAGCAGATTACCGGTGCTGGGGCCACGTTCCCGGCGCCCGTGTATGGCAAGTGGGGTGAGGCGGCGAAGGCCGCGATCGGGGTCGAGCTGAACTACCAGGGCGTGGGCTCGGGCGGCGGTCAGAACCAGATCACGAACCGCACGGTCGATTTCGGCGCCTCCGACGCGCCAATGGCCGCCGAAAAGCTGGCTACCGCCAACCTGCTGCAGTTTCCTATGGTGATGGGTGCCGTGGTGCCGATCGTAAACCTGCCCGGCATCGCTACGAACCAAGTTAAGCTGACCGGTGCCGTGCTGGCCGACATTTATGGGGGCAAGGTTACCAAATGGAACGACCCCAAGCTGGTCGAGCTGAACCCCGCCGTGACGCTGCCGAATTTGGATATCGCACCGGTCTATCGCGCCGATGGCTCGGGCACGTCGTTCGTGTTCACAACCTACCTGTCGGCCGTCAGTCCAGATTGGCAGAAATCGGTAGGCGCCGGGACCAGCGTCAAGTGGCCGGCGGGCGCCGGGGCACGTGGCAATGACGGCGTGGCCGGCACGGTCCGCAATACAAAGGGTGGGATCGGCTATGTCGAAAACGCTTTCGCCACCCAGAACAACCTGACGACCACGCAGCTGCGGAACAAGGCCGGGCAGTTCGTCAGCCCGACCGCGGCGGCGTTTCAGGCGGCGGCCGCTGCGGGTGACTGGACAGCCGCGCCAAACTTTGCGGTCAGCCTGATCGACCTGAACGGTGACACCACCTGGCCGATCGTGTCGGCGACGTTCCTGCTGCTGCCCAAGGATCCGAAGGACGCAACGCGGTCGGCCAACGTCGTGAAGTGGGTCGATTGGGCATTCAATAATGGCGGCGCGATCGCGACGCAGCTAGACTACATTCCGCTGCCGAAGGCCGTGCAGGACAACGTTCGTGCGGCCTGGAAAACGTCGATCATGTCGGGCGGCGTACCTGTATATAGATAGCCGGTAACGCCGGGCGGGTCGCGTGATCCGCCCGGCACTTCTGATTGGACGATCGAGTGTCAGCAACGACCGTACCTCTGCGCAAATCGTCCGGCTCCTTCGGCGATGCCGTATTTGGCGGTGTGGCAGCGGCAGCCGGGGTCCTGGTCCTGGTCCTCCTGGGGGCGATCATCGTCACCCTGTTCATCGGCGGTCTTCCGGCATTCCAGGCGTTCGGACCCGGCTTTCTGTTCAATCCCGACTGGGATCCGGTGCAGGAGGTGTTTGGCGGCGCAGTGCCTATCTACGGTACGCTCCTGACCTCGGTCTTGGCGCTGATCATCGCCGTGCCGGTCGCGTTCGGCATTGCGTTCTTCCTGACCGAGCTGGCACCAGTTTGGGTTCGCCGGCCGGTTGGTACCGCGGTCGAGCTACTGGCCGCCGTGCCCAGTATTATTTACGGTATGTGGGGCTTTTTCGTCATCGTACCGATCATGTCCGAATACATTCAACCGGCGGTAATCGGCAGCATCGGCCAGGTCCCTGGCATCGGCATGCTGTTCCGTGGCCCACCGTTCGGCACCGGCATCCTGACCGCCGCTATAATTCTGGCAATCATGGTCATCCCGTTCGTCGCGGCCACGATGCGTGACGTGTTCCTGACGGTCCCGCCGGTGTTCAAGGAAAGTGCCTACGGTGTCGGTTGCACCACGTGGGAGGTCATGCGCTCGATCGTTTTGCCCTACACCCGTGTATCGGTCGTGGGCGGCGTGATGCTGGGCCTAGGCCGCGCATTGGGTGAGACGATGGCCGTCACGTTCGTCATCGGTAATACCAATCGCATCTCCGGCAGCCTGTTCGGACCCGGCAACACCATCGCGTCGATCGTGGCATTGGAGTTTCCCGAAAGCCCAGCCGGTAGTCTCAAGCTGTCTGCGTTGTTGGCATTGGGCTTCATCCTGTTTGTGATCTCGTTCATCGTGCTGGCCATCAGTCGCCTGCTGCTGCGGCCGCGGATCAAGGGGTAGGCAGCATGAGCGCCACTCTGACTTTCCCGGCGCGAGACACGGCTGTCGCGGCCGCCCTCGGCCGGGGCCGGCATCGCGTTGACCAGGTTGTACGGGTGCTCTGTTGGGTAGCGACGGGAATTGGCCTGTTCTTTTTGGCCAGCATCCTGTTCACGCTGCTATATCGCGGCTTCGGCGGGCTGAGCCTTTCGGTC
>JAYVTX010000324.1:0-2578 GCA_043788425.1 Rhodospirillales bacterium | reverse complement strand
GGCGTACGGCCGGCATCCCGATCGGCGAGCACCTGCTGCCCTACGACCCGGCGGTCAACACCTATGGCCGAGCACTGCTGATCGGGCTTGCGAATACGCTGAAGGTCGCAATCGTGGGCGTCGTGTTCGCCACCATTCTGGGTACGCTGGTCGGCATAGCGCGGCTCAGCAAAAATTGGCTTATCGCCAAGATCTCTGCCGTCTATGTCGAGGTTCTGCGGGACATTCCGGTGCTGTTGCAGCTGCTGTTCTGGTACACCGTACTGCAGGGCTTGCCCCAGCCACGCCAGTCTTTCAATCCGCTGCCCGGTGTTTTCTTGTCCAATCGTGGGGTCAAGATCCCGCTGGTCGAGTGGGAGGGCGCATTTACCTGGGCATTACTGGCGCTGATCATCGGGATCGTCGGCAGTGTGTGGGTGTCCCGCCGGGCTGCGGCGGCGCAGGCGGTGACCGGTGTGCGTCCGAAGGCGTGGCCGGCCATCCTGGGCCTCGTCGTCGTACTGCCGGTCGCGGTTTGGGCGCTGTTTGGTGCGCCGTGGGATGTCGAGTGGCCCGAGTTGAAGGGCTTCAACTTTCAGGGTGGCGCCACGCTCAGCCCCGAGTACTTCGCCCTCACGTTCGGCCTCGTTCTGTATACGTCGGCCTACATTGCCGAGATCGTGCGCTCCGGCATCCTCGCCGTGCCGAGCGGCCAGTGGGAGGCGGCGGCTGCGATCGGCCTGCGCCCTGGCACGGTGCTGCGTAAGATTGTCCTGCCGCAGGCGATGCGCGTCATCATCCCGCCGATGACGAGCCAGTACCTTAATCTGACCAAGAACAGTTCGCTGGCGGTCGCGATCGGGTATCAGGACCTGGTTTCGCTCGCGAATACGACGCTGAACCAGACCGGGCAGGCGATCGAGGGCATTGCGGTGACGATGGTTCCATATTTGCTGATCAGCCTGGGGATCAGCACGCTCATGAACTGGTACAACGCGCGCATCGCGCTCGTGGAGCGTTGATCATGTCGGAAGCCGCAGAAATCAGCGAAGCCGTGCCAGCCCTCGCCGGCGTGGCGGCCGCCGCCGTCCGGGCTCGCCCGACCGTCGCCTCGACCGGACCGGTGGCCTGGGCGCGGGCCAATCTGTTCAGCGGGTGGCTGTCGACGGCGGTGACGTTGGCGCTCGGCTACCTCATCATCCGGTTTGCCATCAGCTTCGTCGACTGGGCGTTCATCCATGCCGTCTGGTCCGTCCCGGCCAATGCCAACGGGCAGCTCGACCCGTCCGCCTGCCGCGACGCGAAGGGCGAGGGCGCCTGCTGGGCCATGGTCGGCGACAAGTGGCGCTTCATCCTGTTCGGTCGCTATCCGTATGACGAGCAGTGGCGGCCCGGCATCGTTATTGCCCTGTTTCTCGGCCTGTATGCCATCAGCGCGAACAAGCGTTTTTGGCGGAAGGAGCTGGCCTATATCTGGGTCGCCGTCCTGACGATCATCGGCGTGCTGATGTGGGGCGGCATGCTTGGCCTCACCTACGTGCCGCAAGATAGCTGGGGCGGGCTGCCGATCACGCTGATCCTCAGCACGTTCGGCCTGGCCTTTGCCTTCCCGTTGGCGATCCTGGTGGCGCTCGGCCGGCGTAGCACGGCGCTGCCGGCCGTGAAGGCGCTCTGTGTCCTGTATGTCGAGCTGATCCGCGGCGTACCGCTCATCACCGTGCTGTTCATGGCCAGCGTCATGTTTCCGCTGTTTATGCCCGACGGCTTCAACCCCGATAAGTTGCTGCGCGCCCAGATCGCGATCATCCTGTTTGCTGCGGCCTATCTGGCCGAAGTCGTCCGCGGCGGCCTACAAGCTTTGCCAAAAGGCCAGGCCGAGGCGGCCGACGCGCTCGGGCTGTCGTATTGGAAAAAGACAGGCTTTATTGTGCTGCCACAGGCGCTGCGCCTCGTGATCCCGCCCTTGGTCAACACTTTCATAGGGTTTTTCAAGGACACGTCGCTTGTGCTGATCATCGGCATCTTCGATCTGCTGACGTCAGGCAAGGTCGCGATTACCGAGCCGATTTGGCAAGCGTACAGCACAGAACTCTACATCGTGCTGGCCCTGATCTACTTCTGCTTCTGCTTCGTCATGGCCCGGTACAGCCGCGGTCTCGAACAAGAATATAGCCGCGCCGCGAAGCGCTGAGGAGCCATCCATGAGCCAAGCAATGAGCCAGACCGCCCCGGCGCCCACCCTGTCCAACGAAGCGCCCGCGATCGTGCTGGACAAGGTCAACAAATGGTACGGTGCCATGCACGTGCTCCGCGACATCTCGCTCACGATCGGGCATCGGGAAAAGGTCGTGGTCTGCGGCCCGTCCGGGTCGGGCAAGAGCACGATGATCCGCTGTATCAACCGCCTGGAGAGCCATCAGGAGGGCCGCATCGTCGTCGATGGCACGGAGCTGACCGACGATCTACGCGCGCTCGACATCATTCGGGCCGACGTCGGCATGGTGTTCCAGTCGTTCAATCTGTTCCCGCATTTGACCATTCTGGAGAACTGCACCCTCGCTCCGATCTGGGTGCGCAAGATGCCAAAGGCCGAGGCGGA
>JAYVTX010000323.1:0-3216 GCA_043788425.1 Rhodospirillales bacterium | reverse complement strand
TCATGACCGCGCGGGACACGATGGAGTACTGGTCACAGAAGCACATGGCGGTAGGTCGCGGCCTGGCGGTCGTGATCACGTCGGACGGGCGGCGTTTATCCGCGGACACGCTCGTCGGCTACACCACGCCTCCCCCAGCCGCCGGGGCTAACCCAGCCGCCGGGGCTACGCCGTTGCCGAAACCCGTCGCCGACAAACCCGCCAAACCCGGCGCGGACACGGCGCCCACCAGTGGCAAGCTGCAACGGGTCGAGGCGTTCGACAATGTCGAGGTCCGGACCCTGACCGAGACGTTCCGCGGCGCCCGCGCGGTATATGTCGCCGATAGCGAGATCGCTCGTCTGGCCGGATCCGTCCGCGTCACCCGCGGTCAGTCGCAATTGAACGGGGATGAGGCGGTGGTGAACATGCGCACCGGCATCTACACCATGACCAAGGCGCCCGGCGGACGCGTGCAGGGCCTAGTGGTGCCCAACGACACCTCCGTGTCCACAACGAAGAAACCGTAATGCTCGAAGTGCCCTACACCCCGGACAGGCTTCAGTCTGGCTTGCCCCAACACGCGACCAATCACCCCGCGGGCACCGGGAGCCTGGTCGCGACCGCCGTCGGCAAGACGTACAAAAAGCGCACTGTTGTGCGCGACGTGTCGATCAACGTGCGTCGGGGTGAGGCGGTGGGACTACTGGGCCCAAACGGCGCCGGTAAGACCACGACGTTCTACATGATCGTAGGCCTGGTCCGCCCCGATACAGGTGCCATTACCCTGGATGGCCACGATATCACCGGCCTGCCGATGTATCGCCGGGCGCGCCTGGGTATCGGCTATCTGCCGCAGGAGGCGAGCGTCTTCCGCGGCCTGAACGTCGAACAGAACATCCTGGCCGCGCTAGAAGTGGTCGAGCCTGATTCGAGCCAGCGCCACTTGATGCTGGACGAGTTGCTCGCCGAGTTCGGCATCGGTCACCTACGCCGCACGCCGTCGCTGGCGCTATCGGGTGGCGAGCGTCGCCGGGTCGAGATCGCGCGAGCCCTGGCATCGCACCCAAGCTACATCCTGCTGGACGAGCCGCTGGCCGGCATCGACCCCATCGCAGTGGGCGAAATCCGGGATCTTGTGTCGCACCTCAAGGATCGCGGCATCGGCGTGCTGATAACCGATCACAACGTACGGGAGACGCTGGAGATCATCGACCGCGCCTACATCATGCATGACGGCCAGGTGCTGATGGAGGGCCGTCCGGATGAGGTTGTGGAAAACGAGGACGTACGCCGCGTCTACCTCGGAGAGAGGTTCAGTCGGTAGCGGAACTGCGCTAGCGTAGCCCATGGCGATCGGACCACGGCTCGAATTTCGGCAGACGCAATCCCTGATCATGACGCCGCAGCTGCGTCAGGCGATCAAGCTGTTGGCCAGCACGAACCTGGAGGCGGCCGCGTTCGTGGCGGAGGAGCTGGAGCGGAACCCTTTGCTGGACGCGGCACACCAGGGGGCACCGACGCCGGAAGCGCCCGCCATCGATCAGCGCCCTGCCGCGACGGAGGGTGTGGCCACTGACATCGTGATGCAGCACGCGATCGTGCCGGACGGCCAGGCCGAACACGGCAACACGCACGATACCGGCACGTTTGCCGACGGCTATGCCCGCAGTGATTTATCCAACTCGGGTGGCCGGCGCGACCCGTGGGGCACCGACGACCGCGGCGTGGACGACCTGTCGGCCAACCCGCCAACGCTGCGCGCCCACATTGCCGAACAACTACACCTGGCGTTCAGCGACCCGGCCGACCGCCTGATTGGCACCCATTTCATGGCGCAGATGGACGCCGCCGGCCGCGTGCTGGTCAGCACGGGGGAGATTGCGGCGGCACTCGGCGCAGACCCGGCGCGGGTGGCTCACATCCGCGCCGCCATGCAGCAGTTCGATCCGCCGGGTCTGTTCACACAAACGCTGCAGCAGTGCCTGGCCGCCCAGCTGCGCGACCGCAACCGGCTCGACCCGGCAATGCAGGCGCTGCTCGACCATCTTGACCTGCTGGCGCGCCGCGACCTACGGGGCCTTATGGCCGTCTGCGCCGTCGATGCGGAGGACATGGCCGACATGATCGGCGAGTTGCGGGCGTTGAACCCGAAGCCTGCGCTGTTGTTCGAGCATGAGCCGCCCACGGCCATTGTGCCGGACGTGCTGATGCGCGCCCTGCCGGATGGGTCGTGGCAGCTGGAACTCAACCCGGAAACAATGCCGCGCGTGCTGGTCAATCAGGCATACCACGCGCGCGTTTCTGCCCAGGTCCGCCAAAACCGGGAGGCGCGGGTGTTTCTGTCCGAACAGCTCGCGAGCGCCAACTGGCTTGTGAAATCATTGCAGCAGCGGGCCACGACAATCCTTAAGGTCGCGGCCGAGGTGGTACGACAGCAGGACGGCTTTTTTCGCCGCGGCGTCGGCCATTTACGCCCGCTGATCCTGCGCGATGTAGCCGGCGAAGTGGATTTGCACGAGAGCACCGTGAGCCGGGTCACAGCCAACAAGTACATCATGACGCCCCGCGGCACGTTCGAGTTGAAGTACTTTTTCACGGCGTCCATCAACGCCACCCATGGTGGCGAAAGTCACAGTGCCGAGGCCGTGCGCCATCGGATCCGCGCGCTCGTGGGAGCAGAAAACGCCGGCACCGTCCTGTCTGACGATGCAATTGTTTCAGCATTGCGTCGGGAAGGCGTGGACATCGCCCGTAGAACGGTGGCCAAATACCGGGACGCGCTTCGCATCCCGAGTTCGGTGCAGCGCAAACGGGAAAAGGCCATGCCGGCCTGATCCCACTTTTGGAAGGGACCGCGGTATGCAGATCACCGTCTCGGGCAAACAAGTTAATCTGTCCGACGCATTACGGGACCGCGTCGCCGACCACCTCGATGTGATCGCAGGCAAATACTTCGACGACGCGCTTGAAGCGAACGTGACATTCAGCCGCGCGCGCAGCTTTTTCACATGCGATATCAACGTGCATGCCGGGCGCGGCCTGACATTGCGCGGCGAGGGCGAGGCGGCAGACGCCCACGGCGCGTTCGACGACGCGGCCGAGCATATCGCCAAGCGTCTGCGCCGCTATCGCCGGCGCGTGAACGACCATGCGCGCGACCTGGTACACCGCGACCGCCCGGAGGCCGGCCGGCAATACGTGCTGCGTCAGGACGAGGACGCCGAAGCAACACCC
>JAYVTX010000322.1:0-8924 GCA_043788425.1 Rhodospirillales bacterium | reverse complement strand
GAATATTCAGAGGCGCCGTTCAAATTCTCGGGCGGCGGCGTGTACCCATCGGTCTTTTTCTTGGCAACCGGGTTTCATGGCTTCCACGTGATGGTGGGTACGGCATTCCTGATCGTGTGCTGGTTCCGTGCCCGCGCGGGTGAGTTCACACCGGACCGGCATTTTGGGTTTGAGGCGGCAGCGTGGTACTGGCATTTCGTTGACGTCGTGTGGTTGTTCTTGTTCGTGGCCGTCTATCTGTGGGGCGCCGGCCCGCTGACAACCTGATCCGCCGGCTATACCTGCCAGCCATCATGACAGCGATCATGGTGGCGATCACGGTGTGGCTTGGTTTCTGGCAAGTCCGTCGGCTGGACTGGAAAACGGCACTACTGGCCGAGATCGACCGGGGGGAGGCGGCCGACCCCGTGCCGCTCGGGCAGGCACCGCGCGCATTCAGCCGGGTTCAGGTCACAGGGCAATTTCAGCCTGTAACGGCGCTATACGGGGCCGAGGTACGGGCCACGCGCACCGGCGCCGCAATGGGCGCGCAACTAATTCAGCCCATGAGTTTGCCTGATGGCCGGACGGTGCTGATCGATCGTGGGTGGGTCCCGGACGGGGCGGTCGCGACCGCTACAAATACCCAAACCATCATCGCCTATGTCCGCCCGGCCGAGTATCCAGTTCGCTTCGGCGCGGCCGATGACCCCGTGACGCGGCGGTTCTACGCCCTCGATCCCGCGGCGATCAGTGCGGCGTTGGGTGTGACGGTCGCCCCGTACACGCTAGTGGCGCTGGGTCCGGATCGCCCAGGTGAGACGCCGGCACCTGCGACCGCGCTGCCACGGCCGGTCAACAACCATCTGGCCTACGCCGTAACCTGGTTCGCCTTTGCCGGCTGCGCGCTGGCGGTATTCGCGGTCTACTCCCGAAAGGTGCTCCGCCCATGACTTATACCGCCTACGCCCGGCTGCAGAACCGCTTTGCCCGCATTGCCACGGTTGGTGAGGCGTCAAGCATATTGGGCTGGGACGCGGCCACCATGATGCCGGCCGGCGGCGGTGCGGCACGGGGCGACCAGCTGGCCGTCTTGGCCGGCATCGCCCACGGGATGCTCACCGACGCGACTACCGCCGATGACCTGGCGGGCGCAGAAGCCGATGGGGAGTGGGCGCAGACCAATCTTGCTCTGATGCGCCACGCCCATATCCGCGCCACAGCGCTGCCCGCCGACCTTGTCGAGGCGCGGGAGCGTGCGAACTCCGCATGTGAGAAGATCTGGCGCATCGCAAGGGCAGATGATGACTTTGCCGCAGTCGCACCTGCCCTGGCGGAGGTCCTGAACCTTACCCGGCAAACGGCCCAGGCGCTGGCCCCTGTGGTGAGTTTGGCCCCGTATGACGCGCTGATGGACGGCTACCAACCCGGTGTGACGGCCGCGGACGTGACGCCGGTTTTCGCGCAGTACGCGGCGTGGTTGGATGACGCACTGCCCCGGGCACTCGCGCTGCAGGACGCAACGCCCGCCCCGCTGACGGGTGATTTTGCCGCGGCGGCGCAGGAGGCACTGTGCCGGCAGTTGGCGGCGCGCGCCGGGCTGGAGGAGTTTCATGCCCGGCTCGATCGATCCACGCACCCATTCTGCGGCGGCACGCCGACCGATATTCGCATCACGACCCGGTACGACGAGACAGATCCCGGCCGGGCGATCATGGGCGTCCTGCATGAAACCGGGCACGCATTGTATGAACGCGGCCTGCCTAGCGCCTATGCGCGCCAGCCAGTGGGTGAGGCGGCGGGCATGGGCGTGCATGAAAGCCAGTCGCTGATTATTGAAATGCAGGCTTGCCGGGGCGACGCGTACTTGGGGTGGTTGGGTACGCAGATGCAGGTGGCGTTTGGCGGTGGCGGCTACGGCAACCTGGCGCGGCTGTGGCGCCGGGTCGGGCGCACGCTGATCCGTGTGGACGCGGATGAGATGACGTACCCCGCCCACGTGATTTTGCGCTTCCGGCTGGAACAGGCGTTGATTGCCGGCGACCTCGCGGTCCACGATCTGCCCGGCGCGTGGGCCGACGGGCTGCACGGACTGCTGGGCGTGCGGCCAGCAAATGACCGGGAGGGATGCCTGCAGGACATCCACTGGTACGATGGCGCGTTCGGCTATTTTCCGAGCTACACGCTGGGTGCAATGGCAGCCGCGCAGTTAATGGCCGCGGCCCGGGCGGCGGTACCGGACATCGATGCGGCCTTGGGCCAGGGTGATCTACGCCCGCTACTCGGGTGGTTACGCGCCCATGTTCATGCGCACGGGGCGCGGCTTGGCTATAATGATCTACTGCGACACGCGACAGGCAGTCCGCTAGATCCGGCGGCGTTCGAGCGGCACCTGACGAACCGGTATTTGTCGTGAGGCAAGTCGCCGCCCTGGGTGAACAGTTTCTGAGAGTCTGATGACGCGAACTCCTTTACTAGACTGGAATGGTGCGGAGTGGCCGATAACTCGTTCTGTTGTCAATTCAGGGGTGTGATGCCGTTTGAGCCTACGATATCGGCGGCTGTACTGGCGGGGGCTCTACCTGTTGATGGTAGTGGTCCGTCAGCGCTCCCGGCCTTAGCGGGTGCCGCCGCTAGTCTGACGCCGGGGAACGGTATCTTACCTGGCGAGCAGATTATCTCGGTCTCTGAGATCCAGACCGCCGCTCCTGACTTGCCAATTGTTCCGGTGCCGGTACCCGTCCCCACGCCAGTGCCAGTGCCAGTGCCAGTGCCAGTGCCCGAACCGATACCGCAGCCCGTGCCCACGCCAGTTTCTGTTCCCACGCCAGTGCCTATCCCCGTGCCTGTGCCAGTCCCGACCAACACGATCGCAGTCCAAGTTGGTGAGCAGGCCTACCGTGGCCATGCGCAGTTTGTCGTATCGGTCGACAGCGTCCGGGTCGGTGGGACGTATACGGCGACGGCGGGCTACAATGAGGGCCAGTCACAGACAGTGACGTTGCCGGGCACATTCGGTGCCGGGCCGCACGTGGTGGACGTGAGCTTCATCAACGATGCCTATGGCGGGCCCGGGCTAGACCGGAACTTGTTCTTGACCGGTATCGGCCTGAATGGGGTCATCACGCCCACAAACGTCGCCCTGACGGGACAGGACGACACGGCCACATTCACAGTCACCGATGGTACGCCCGCCGTCACTAGATTGGGATCGGCCGGGCCGTGGGCTGGCTTCCAATATCTGGGCGTGAACCTGTCTGGGGCGGAGTTCGGCGTGTCGTCGCAGGAGTGGGGCGGCGTCAACATCGGTATATCCGGCACCGATTACACGTTCCCCACGCATGGTGAGATCGACTACTACGCCGCGCAGAACCTGAATACGATCCGCCTGCCGTTCAGCTGGGAGCGATTGCAGCCCACGATGAACGGCGCTTTCGACGGCACGTATTCGGCCGCCATCGACGACGTTGTGCAATACGCGGCAACGCGGGGCGTGACCGTCGTGATCGACCCGCATAATTATGGTTATGGCTATGGCAACCTGATCGGCAGCGCGGGCACCCCCACCGCAGCGTTTGCCAATCTATGGTTGCGGCTGGCCACCCATTACGCCACGACACCCAACGTGCTGTACGGCCTGGTGAATGAGCCGCATGTACAGGCCCCGTCCGAGTGGCTGGCCCCTGCCAACGCAGCCATCGCTGCCATCCGCGCGGCCGGCGCGACGCAGGAAATCCTGGTGCCGGGGACGCATTACACGGGCGGCGATAGTTGGCTGACGTCGGGCAATGCGGATATTTTCGCCGCTAACGTCATCGATCCCCTGCACAATTTCGCCTTTGAGATCCACCAGTATTCGGACGCCGATCAGTCCGGGTCGTCCGCTTCTGTAGTCAGCCCTACGATCGGCGCGGAACGGCTAGCGGCCGTCACTGCCTGGGCCGAACGGACAGGTAACCGGCTATTTTTGGGCGAGTTTGGGTCAGGTGCCGATCCGGCCAGCGTCACCAACCTGCACAACATGCTTGATTTCATGAAGGCCCATGCAGGCGTGTGGCAGGGTGGGACGGAGTGGGGTGGAGGCCCGTGGTGGGGAAATTACGTTCTCGCCACCGATCCGGCGACACCGGCTGTGGCGACCAGCCCGCCATCGGTGCAGGTCCAGACTCTGCACGACTATATGCCGCTGCCCCCACCGATCATGCGCTAGATGATACGCTAGTCTGGCCCGACATAGCCTGCTAAGGCGGCGCACCATTTGCAGGAGCGCCACCCCCCATGTCCGACAAGTCCGACACCCAAATGACCGTCGACCTAGACCCGACCGAAGTGGCCCTCGTCATTGGCGAAGAGGATGGCTCCATGACCATCCGCGTCGTACCGGCCAAGGAACTCGATGACGACGCGACAGACATCCCCGAGCCGCACGAAATCGCCATCGCCCTGGCCATGCGCCTGCTGAAGGATCCGGAGTTCCACGACCAGGTCCTGGACTGGTACGACGCCCAGGACCCGGAAGAGGACGAAGAAGACGAGCCGGCCGCAGAAGCGCCCAAAAAGGTCTGATGCAGTACGTCTCTACCCGCGGACAGGCGCCCGCCCGGGATTTCGCGGGCGTCCTCCTGGCGGGCCTGGCCGAAGATGGCGGGCTGTTTATGCCGGCGGAATGGCCGCACTGGTCCGCGCCCGACCTGCGGGCCATGCGCGGCCTGCCGTATCCGGAGCTAGCGGCACGGGTGATCGCGCCCTTCGTCGGTGACACGGTACCGTTTGCCGTGCTGCAAACCATGGCGAACGACGCCTACGCCGGCTTTGCCCACCCAGCCGTGGCCCCGCTGATACAGTTGGACTCCGGCCTGTGGTCGATGGAGCTGTTCCACGGCCCGACCCTGGCGTTCAAAGACTTCGCCATGCAGATGCTCGGCCGACTGTTCGCGTACGTGCTGGCGCGTGACGGACGCCGGGTCACGATCGTGGGTGCCACGTCCGGCGACACCGGCTCGGCCGCGATCGAGGCATGTGCTGGGCGTCCCAACATCGACGTCGTGATTCTGCACCCGGCAGGCCGCACGAGCGAGGTGCAGCGCCGGCAAATGACCACCGTCCATGCGGACAACATCGCCAACATTGCCGTCGATGGCACCTTTGACGACTGCCAGGACCTGGTTAAAGCCATGTTCGCCGACGCGCCATTCCGGGACGCCCTGCACCTCAGTGCCGTGAACTCCATCAATTGGGGCCGGATCGCCGCACAAATCCCGTATTATGTGGCTGCGTCCCTGGCATTGGGCGGCCCAGATCAGGAGGTGGCATTCAGCGTCCCAACTGGCAATTTCGGCAACGTACTCGCGGCCTGGGCAGCGCGCCGCATGGGCTTGCCCGTCGCGCGCCTGGTGGTGGCCAGCAATCGCAACGACATCCTGACCCGCTTCCTCGACCATAACGACATGTCGATCCAGGGTGTCGAACCCAGCCTGTCGCCCAGCATGGACATCCAGGTCAGCAGCAATTTCGAACGCCTGCTGTTCGAATTACTAGACCGCGACCCGGCCGCCACCGCCACCACGATGCAGCAGTTCCGCACTATCGGGCGCATGCACGTGCCGGAACCGGTTTGGCATCGGGCGCGCGGCCTGATGCACGGCTTCCGCCTCGACGACGCCGGCACAACAGCCGAAATCCAGCGCCTATATGCCAACGGCTACCTAGCCGACCCCCATACGGCCATCGGCGTCGCGGGCGGACGTGCCCATAAATGCCCAACCCCCATGGTCTGTATGGCCACTGCACACCCGGCCAAATTCCCGGATGCCATGCAACACGCAACGGGCACCCGCCCCCCGCTGCCACCGCATCTGGCCGACCTATATCAACGAGACGAACGGTTCACCCACGCCCCCTGCGACCTCGTCACCATTCAAGCGCAGGTTCGGGCGTTTTCACACAGGAATGCGGCATGAGCGATGCAAGCAACGACACGATCGCCGTCACACGGCTGGAAAACGGCCTGACGGTCGTCACGGAAACGATGGACCGCGTCGAAACGGTTTCCATCGGCGCCTACGTCGCAACCGGCACCCGTAACGAGACGGAGGCCGAAAACGGCGCCTCCCACTTCCTGGAGCACATGGCATTCAAGGGCACCCACACCCGCACCGCCGCCGAAATCGCCGAAGCGATCGAGGATGTCGGCGGCCACATCAACGCCTACACCGCCCGCGAACAAACCGCGTATTACGTAAAGCTGCTGAAGGAGGACCTGGCCCTGGGCGCCGACATCATCGGCGACATCCTGACCAACTCCACCTTCGCGCCCGAGGAGCTGGAGCGCGAGCGGGGTGTCATCCTGCAAGAGATCGGTCAGGCCAACGACACGCCCGACGACATTATCTTCGACCACTTCCAGCTAACCGCCTACCCGGATCAGCCGATGGGCCGCCCGGTCCTAGGGGCCGAGGCCAACATCAGGGCGATGGCCCGGGACCAGTTGACCGGCTACATGCACCGCCATTACGCCGCGGGAAACACCGTCATCGCCGCCGCCGGCAATCTGCAACACGACACCGTCGTCGCCCTGGCCCGGCAGCATTTCGCGGGCCTACCCTCCGCCATGCCCGGCCCCTTCGCCGCCGGATCATATGCGGGTGGCGAGTTCCGAGAGGAGCGCGAACTAGATCAGGTTCACATCGTCCTTGGCTTCCCCGGCGTGTCTTATGCCGACCCCGAGTACTACCCGGCGCTGCTTCTCAGCACGCTTCTAGGCGGCGGCATGAGTAGCAGACTGTTCCAGGAAATCCGGGAAAAGCGCGGCCTCGTTTACTCCATCTACTCCTTCGCCGCGCCATTCCTCGATAGCGGCCTTTTCGGCCTATACGCCGGTACGGGTGAGGACGAGGCAAAGGAGCTGATGCCCGTCACCCTCGAGGCCCTGCGCGATGTGCAGCATACCGTCACCGAAACCGAACTCGCCCGCGCGCGCGCCCAGGTAAAAGCCAGCCTGCTTATGTCACTAGAAAGCAGCGGCAGCCGGTGCGAGCAGTTGGCCCGGCAAATGCAGGTGTTCGGCCGCGTAGTTCCGACGGCCGAGACGGTGGCCAAGCTGCAGGCCGTCACCGTTGATAGCGTACAACGCGTCGCGTGCCGTATTTTCCGCGGCACGCCCACACTCGCCGCCATGGGACCCGCCGACCACGTACCCGGCCTGTCCCACATCATAGACCGGCTTGCGGCATGAGCAGCGCCGAATTGATGCATGATCTGCTGCGCCACGCCCGCGCGGCCGGAGCGGATGCAGCGGACGCCCTACTGGTGGGCAGCACTTCCGTCAGCGTACAGCGGCGCTTGGGCCAAACCGAGCACCTCGAGCGGTCCGAAGAACGGGACCTCGGCCTGCGGGTGTTTGTGGGCCAACAGGCGGCTATCGTCAGCACGACGGCCATGGACCCGGCCGGCTTCCGCGCCCTGGCAGAGCGGGCGGTAGCGATGGCGCGGGTCGTGCCGCCCGATCCATATGGCGGCCTGGCAGAAGCAATGGCACCGCAGGAGCCTGTGCGTCTGGAACTGGAAGACGCGTCCGAGCCAGACGTTGCGGCCCTTACGGAGCGGGCGTCCATCGCGGAACAGGCCGCACTCGACGTGCCCGGCATCACCAATTCCGAGGGGGCTGACGCAGGCTACGGCCGGACCGAGATCGTGCTGGTCACTAGCGCCGGCTTCGTCGGCCAATACGCCCGCACCAGCCACAGCGTTTCGGCAACCGCACTGGCCGGATCGGGCACGGCTATGGAGCGGGATTACGACTATTCCAGCGCCGTACATCTCTCCGACCTCGAAGATGCCGCGGCGATTGGGCGCATGGCCGCCGAAAAGGCTCTCCGCCGCCTGAACCCAACCCGGCCCCGCACGGCGCGTCTACCGGTGGTGTACGATCCCCGGGTTAGTTCCAGTCTGGTCGGCAGCCTGCTCGGGGCTATCAACGGCGCATCCATCGTCCGTGGCACCAGCTTCCTCAAGGAACGCATGGGCGCGCAACTCTTCGCGCCCGGCATATTCGTGCACGACGACCCGCGCCGCATCCGTGGCCTACGCAGCCGCCCGTTCGATGGTGAGGGCGTGCCGACCCGCCCACGCGCGATCATCGAGGACGGGCGGCTTACGACCTGGCTGCTCGACAGCCGCAGCGCCCGGCAACTCGGCCTGGCCAGCACCGGCAGCGCCTCCCGCGGAACCGGCGGCCCGCCGGGCCCATCGGCGACCAACGTGTGGCTTGCAGCAGGCGCGCATACGCCGGCCGATCTGATGGCCGACATTGCCGAGGGCCTGTATGTGACGGAGCTAATGGGCGGCGGTGTGAACGGAATTACGGGCGATTACAGCCGGGGTGCCACGGGCTTCATGATCCGGCAAGGCCAATTGGCGGAGCCGGTCAGCGAGGTTACGATCGCCGGTCACGCGCTGGAGATGTTTGCCTCGATGGTGCCGGCAAATGATCTGCGGTTTCGGCGGGGAATGGACGCGCCGACGGTTCGGGTGGAGGGGCTGACGATGGCAGGGGCGTAGGCCCAGGCCGGTCAGGTCATAGGAAGGGCCACGTGCCGAACATAAGCCGGCCGCCCCAGCAGCCGGTCGTACCAGCGTTGCAAATGCGGCAGCTCCGGCCGGCTTAACGCAAACGAAAACCACCGGTGGGCGTGTACCCCCAGTGCAACATCCGCAAGCGTAAAACCCGGTCCGGCCACCCAGTCCTGCCCGGCAAGTTGGCGGTCGAGCAGGCCATAATGTTTGCCCAACTCTGTCACCGCCTGCGCAATCGCGGCGTCATCCCGCTGTGCCGGGGTTTGGCGCACC
Organism: Rhodospirillales bacterium; assembly: GCA_043788425.1. GTDB lineage: Bacteria > Pseudomonadota > Alphaproteobacteria > Acetobacterales > Acetobacteraceae > JANPPS01. The sequence continues at coordinate 98 of JAYVTX010000322.1, read as the reverse complement.
AGGCCCTGGAACACCGTCGTCTGCGGGCGGCCCAGGACGGTTTGCTGCCAGTCCATCCACTGGTCCACGACGGCCCGCGCCTGCGGATCGGTGGGCCA
>JAYVTX010000321.1:0-9806 GCA_043788425.1 Rhodospirillales bacterium | reverse complement strand
AAAACCCCACTTGCGCGCTGATCTGCACGCCCTGCTGATGTTTGCGCGTCGCGACCGTGCCGAAATCGAGGTACGCTAACGTCGCACTTACGTTTTTGGTCGGAAACCAGGCCACGAACGCGTCTAGCCACGGGCTGGACCGCGTGGTGTGCAGTGCGTTGGGCATCGTCCGCACCTCCGCCCCCAGGGCCACGGTCCGGCTGGGTAGCCAGGCGGCTGACGCCTCGAATGCTGGGCGCCAGCTATCGGTGTTGGGGCCGCCGAAGCCGAGTAGCCCACCCTGGTTGGCGCGGGTCAGGCGGATGGTGCCGTTCAGTAGCACGCTATGTTCGAGTAGCAGCTTGGTCGCGGTCACATAAAAATCGGCGCCCTGGCTATTGCGCGCGCCAAGGGCCGCCAGGATGGGTCCGCGATCGTTCACTTTGTACTGCACCCCGGCCGACACCGCCGGCAGCCATTCCGGCCCGTACACCACGTCGCCCATCAGGCGTAGCTTCGCCCCGTACACGTCCAGCCGAAAGGTGGACCCGCGGCCGATGCCGAGGCCCTGCCCAGTCCGCCCGGTATCCAGGGCAATGCGGGCGTAAGAAAGCTCGACCCGGTCATACAGGCCGGCATTGAACCCGGCGCTGCCGAGCTTGAAGTCTGATAGCCGGATCGCGGTCGCATGGGCGGTTCCGCCAACGGCGTCGGCTGTGCCGTACCCGGCGATGCCGGCCCAGGGTACGATCCCGCCGCCCGCCGCTCCCTCGATCGCGGCGACGCCGGCCGTGCCCCGCAGCCGGCCGCTATCGACCACCCCTTGTGCGTGGCAGGGCAGGCAAAAGGTAAACAGGCCAAAGATAAGCGGGGCGACAGTCAGCTGGATGCGCATGCACACAGGATGCACGGGCCGGGTTGATCAATCGTTAGCACGGCGACGTCAGCTTTGCTTAACCAAGTTCTGCAACCATCCGGGTCATGATAGGTGCTTTGCAAAAGCGAGGATCACGGCGGCTTGGGCAGCGGCTGCAAACCCGCCTGGTACTGACGATCCGCCGGAAGATCACGCTGGCATTTCTGGCCACCGCCTGCATCACGGCCGCGTTTGGTGCCTATGCCGTCCATAACATCGGCGTAACCGGCGCCCTGATGACGGCGACCTTTGACCGCGTGTTGATATCCCTTGATTACAGCCGCGCTGCGTCCAGCGATTTTGCGGCGCTACAGGCGGCCATGCTGCGCGAACAGGTGCTGGGCGTAGCGGCAGAGCCGTCGATCGAGGCAATGGCGGTGCAGGTCCGGGACGATCTTCACATCGCGGGGGCGCGTGCGTTGTCCGCCCTGGCGCTGCAGGCTGCCGCGGACGCAGAGGCGGCGCTGACCGTTTGGATGGCAGCTCGCCCGGCCGGGCGGGGCGGTCCGATCCCGTGGGCGTTGTTGGATCGGCACGCAGCCACGGTTAACGAAAGCCTCGACCAGCTGGTGAACATCGCCGCCGGGGACGGGTTTATGCACCGGCAGTCTGCGCGGGCGCTGATTGCGCAAAGCCGTATTGTCGATAGCCTAGCCACGCTGGTGATGGTGCTGCTGGCAGCATTGGTGGCGACGCTGCTGTCGCGGCAGATCATGGGGCCATTACGGGCCGCATCGGCCGCCGCACGCCGCATTGCCGGGGGCGAATTATCGGCCCGTATCCCGCTTCAACTGACCCAGGGCCGCGATGAGCTCGGCGCGCTGCTGGCCGCGATGGAGGCGATGCGCGCCAATATCGAGACCATGATGGGGCGGGAGGTGGCGTTGCGCCGGGTCGCGCAGGTGCGCCTGGCCGACGCGATCGGTGCGCTGGATGAAGGCGTTTTGATCACCGACGCCAGCAACGCGGTCGTGGTGGCCAACCCGCGGCTGGTGGCACTTTTCCCCGGTGTCGCTGCTGGCCTGGCAGGCGCGACGCTGACTGAGGTTTTGGTGCACGAGCCAGAATTGGCCATCACCGGGGATATGTGCCTGCCGTCCGGAACATGGCTGCGGGTCAGTCGAAGCGGATCGATCGGCGGCGGCGCGGTGTCCATCTTCAGCGACATCACAGCACTGAAGCAGCATGAGGCGGAGCTGCAATTCACCAATGAATGCTTCAATGCGGCGCTGAACAATATGTCGCAGGGCCTGTGCCTGTTCGACGCGCATGACAAGCTGCGCGTGTCCAACCCCCAATTTGCTGAGATCTATGGCCTGCCACCTGGCGTGACGCGACCCGGCACGCCCTACGCCACAATCCTAGCCGCCAAGGCGCAGCGTGGGGCGATGCCGGCCGACGCCGCGGCAGCCCACGCCGCGTTGCGCGCGTCCGGCACGGCGGGCGTTTTCCTGCATCAGTTGGCGGACGGGCGCGCCGTCTCGATCTCGCACGAGCCGATGGCGGGCGGCGGGTGGGTTCGCACGTATGAGGACGTGAGCGAACGCCGCCGGGCAGAGGCGCAAATCGAGTACCTGGCCCGGCATGACGTGACGACCGGCCTGCCGAACCGGCTGGTGCTGGCGGAACGGATCGATCAGGCGGTGGCGACGCATGGACGGGCTCCAGAGCAGGGTTTCGCAGTACTGACGCTCGGGCTGCACGACTTCAAGATCGTGAGTGACATGTTTGGCTACGCCGCCGCCGACGCCGTCCTGCGATCGGTCGCGGCGCGGCTGACGGATGCCGTACGTGAGGTCGATGTGGTCGTCCGGCTGGGTGCCGATGAGTTCGTGGTACTCCAGGTCGGCGTCGGCTGCCCGGACGAAGCCAGCGAACTCGCAGCCCGGCTGCTGCACGGGATGGCGGCGCTCTATCGCGTTGAGGGGCGAGAGATGGCGATCGGCGTCAGCCTTGGCATTGCCCTGGCCCCGATCGACGGGCTGGAATGCGATCTGCTGCTACGCCACGCCGATCTGGCGTTGACCCGGGCGAAGGCGGAGGGACGGGGCACGTCCCGCTTCTTTGAAACCGCCATGGACGACCGGTTGCAGGCGCGGCGTTCGATGCAGCACGACCTGCAGCACGCCCTGGCGCGCGATGAGTTCGAGCTTTTTTACCAACCCTGCGTCGACCTGGCCGCCAACCGCGTTTGCGGGTTCGAGGCGCTGCTACGCTGGCGGAATCCGGAGCGCGGCATGGTGTCGCCGGCCGACTTCATCCCCGTGGTGGAGGCGACTGGGCTGATCGTCGATATTGGCGAATGGGTAGTCCGCAACGCCTGCCGGGAGGCGATGCGTTGGCCCGCCACCATACGGGTGGCCGTGAACGTCTCCCCGTTGCAGTTCGCCAGCCCCAATTTGGTCGATTGCGTGGCCAATGCGCTGGCCCAGTCCGGGCTGCCAGCAAACCGGCTGGAGTTGGAGGTGACAGAGTCCGTGCTGTTGGCCGACGATGGGGCAACGCTTGCAACCCTGCACCGGCTGCGAACCATGGGCGCCCGGGTGGCGATGGATGATTTCGGCACAGGTTACTCGTCGCTAAGCTATTTACGCAGCTTTCCGTTCGACAAGATTAAGGTGGATCAGTCGTTCGTCCGCGGCCTGGGTCCTGACCCAGGATCGGCCGCGATCATCCGGGCGATCGTGGGGCTCGGCACCACCTTGGGCATGCGCACGACGGTGGAGGGCGTGGAAACGGCCGAACAGCTGGAGGTGGTGCGCAATGCGGGAGCCAATGAAATCCAGGGTTACTATTTCAGCCGGCCAGTGCCCAGCGGGCAGGTAGCGGACGTGATCGACAGCATCCAGAATCGATTAATCCGTGCATCGCAACCCACCCCGCCCGTGCGCGCGATGGTGGTATAACCCGCGCGCGACGCCGCTAACCGCCCGGTATCCTAACCAGCTCCACCCGGCGGTTCTTTGCCCGGCCCTCCGTCGTGTCGTTCGTGGCGATGGGTTTATCCGGGCCGAACCCGGCGCTGGCGAGGCGGGCTGGCGGCACGCCTTGGGCTGCCACGGCCGCGGCAAAGCTCGCTGCGCGGTCGGCCGATAGCGTGCGGTTTCGGTCTGCCGTACCGAGCGAGTCGGTATGCCCCTCAATCGATAGGCGCAGCGCCGGGTCGGCCTTTAACAGTGCCGCGACCTCCGCCACCACCGGCGCCGCTTCGGGTCGTAGGGTTGAGCGGTCGAAATCGAAGTTCACGTACAGCGCGATCCGGCCGGTTTGCGCCAGCGCCGCCTGCATCTGCGTGGGCGGCGGCGGCCTGATCGTGGGTTCGAATGGCTTTTCCTCCACCACCGAGATGTCGACGGACGTTTCACCCGCATAAATCCGTAGCCAGATGGCTTGGCCGTCTTGCAGCAGCCGGGCCGTCGTGTCGCGTGTGCCGGTAAACAGGATTTCTGCGCCGAGTGTCTTCAGCGCCTCCCGATAGTTCCACGATATCTCAGCGTTGGTCATTGGATCGCCGGAACGCTTATCGTCGTAATGCACCGTGAACGTGCGGCCCTGGGCGGCGACGTCTTTCTCCTCACCATTGTCGATGACGCTGAAGTTCATGGTGTCGTAACTGCGGGTTACCGGCTTATTTGCGACAAAACCTGGCAGGTGGCCCAGCAGGCGGTAATCCGCGCCGGATGGTGGCAGCAGGGTCAACCGAGGTGGCTCGACCTGCATCACCGTGAGCTCGTAAATATCCTCACCGCCATCGATGCGAAACCATTTCTCGACGCCTTCGGTGACGAGTACGGCATAGGTGTCCCGCCCGCTTTCGGACTGCAGGACCGCGCCCAGGCTTTGCAGTTGCTGGCGGTAGTTTGTTTGGACCTCCAAATTGGACATCGGCTCCGCCCCGTCTTTTATCCGGTACGAAATCACGCAGGTACGCCCGGTCTGGATGGCGTCCTCGGTTTCGTCCCCGGTGCCGGTTTTGCGGGTGAACTCCATCGGCTCCCACGCGCGCGTACGGGCTTCATCGGGAACGTATCCTGGTATCACGCCCAGCGGCGGGCACGATTTCTGTGGCGCGGCGCTGGCGAGCGCTGGCAGCAGCAGGGCGGCGAGCAGCAGGCGCATGCGGGTAGTCCCCATCGGTTCCACGTACGTTACAATACGGCAACGTGCGGGAACATACCCGTTAAAACGTCTGTTGCGATCAGCCCCGGGCGGCGATCGCCACCCCGCACGCAGCCACGACCATTCCGCCGAGTTGCATGAAAACCAGCGTGTCGCCAAACAGCAGCCAGCTGGCCACCGCCGCGACGGGCGGCACCAGGTAGAATAGCGACGTGACCCCGGCCACCGCGCTTCGCCGGATAAGCGTCAGCAGCAACCAGGTTGCGCCGACTGACAAACCCAGCACGGCCCACGCCAGCCCGGCCCAGACCTGCCAGCTAGCGTCGAAACGCCCGGCCTCCGTCATCAACGCGACGGGAACCATTATCAGCGCGGCACCGATAAACTGGATGGCGCCGGTGGTACGCAGGTCGCCGGCACCGGTCTGTTTTTGCCACAGCGTACCGGCCGTGATCGCGACCATCGACAGCATGCAAACCAGCGTCGGCACGACCAGGGGTGCGCCGGCCATTTGCGGCGTAAGAACCAAAATCGCGCCCGCAAACCCCATAACGATCCCGGCCCGGCGCCGCCGCGACACATGCTCGCCCAGCAATGGATAGGCAAGGGCCGCGGTTAGTAGCGGTTGCAGCCCGGTTATTAGCGCGGCGATGCTGGCGGGCATGCCGTGGCGCACGGCCCAGAACACGCCGCCCAAATAGACGGCCTGCATCAGCACGCCGGAGATCGCCGCGTTGCGCCATTCCCGCCACGTGCGGGGCCATGGCGCCCGGGTCGCCGCTGCCAGCAGGGCAAACGCGCCGGCGCTGGCCGCCATGCGGATGGCTAGGAACGTCAACGGGTCGGCATGCGGGGCTACGAAACGCGCCGTCAGAAACCCCGTCGTCCAGATCAGGACGAACAGGACGGGAAGCATCTAGAACACAACGACCGTGCGGATACTCTCGCCGGACGCCATCAGGTCGAACGCCTCGTTAATGCGTTCCAGCGGCAGGGTGTGGGTGATCAGCGGGTCGATGCTGATGCGCCCGTCCATGTACCAGTCAACGATGCGCGGCACGTCCGTACGCCCGCGTGCGCCACCAAACGCGCTACCCTGCCACACCCGCCCGGTGACGAGCTGGAACGGCCGGGTGCTGATCTCCACCCCGCCGCCGGCCACGCCGATGATGGTGCTTTTACCCCAGCCTTTATGCGCGCACTCCAGCGCCTGGCGCATCAGGGTCGCGTTGCCGACGCATTCGAAGCTGTGATCGGCACCGCCGCCCGTCAGCTCGACCAGGTGGGAGACGATGTCGCCAGATACGGTCTTGGGATTTACGAAATCCGTCAGGCCGAACTGCCGGGCCAGCGTTTCCCGCGCCGGGTTGATGTCCACGCCGACGATCTGTCTTGCGCCGGCCATGCGTGCGCCCTGCACAACGTTCAATCCGATACCGCCCAGGCCGAAGACGACAACGGTCTCGTTCGGCTGCACCTTGGCCGTGAATAGTACCGCGCCCACGCCGGTCGTGACGCCACAACCGATGTAGCAGGCCTTATCGAACGGCGCGTCGGCGCGGATTTTGGCCAGGCTGATTTCGGGCAGAACGGTGAAGTTCGCGAACGTGCTGCAGCCCATGTAGTGCAGGATCGGCTTGCCCTTGAAGCTGAAGCGGCTGGTGCCGTCGGGCATCACGCCCCGGCCCTGTGTCGTTCGGATTTTTTGGCACAGATTGGTTTTGCGGCTGAGGCAATAATCGCACTCCCGGCATTCGGGTGTGTAGAGCGGTATGACGTGGTCGCCGGGTTTCAGGCCGCGGACGCCGGGGCCGCATTCGCGCACAATGCCCGCGCCCTCATGACCCAGGATGACGGGGAACGCCCCCTCCGGATCCTCACCAGACAGGGTGAACTTATCGGTGTGGCAGACGCCGGTTGCCATGATTTCGACCAGGACTTCACCCTCCCGCGGGCCATCGAGCTGGACGGTTTCGACTTCGAGCGGCTGGCCAGCGGCAAAGGCGACGGCGGCACGGACGTCCATGCGGTTTCTCCTGATAATCGGGTGTGGTTATAGCGTGGTGCAGGACGGGGGATAGCCGACTTGGTGCTTGGATTAGTGCTCACTTGGCCTTCATAATATTGCCAGCCCGCACAGAAGGGCATCAGGGAGAGTAAAATGGCCAATCTCAAAGCGAAGTTGTTGGGTGCGCTCGGAGTTTTGCTGGTGCCCACGCTGGTCCTTGCCGCGGTGGAGGCAAAACGGTTCAAGCAGCTGACGGTCGAGGAACTGACGCCCGAGCAGCATCTGGTTGCCGATGAGGTGCTGAAGGTGAGTAGCCTGGGCATCCAGGGTCCGTACAACGTCATGCTGCGTAGCCCGGTCATGGCGGCACGGGAGGTGGCACTGCTGGACTACATCCGCTTCAACACGTCTGTCCCGCGGCGGTTGAACGAGTTCGCGATCATCATCCAGGCCCGGCTATGGACATCGCAAGTGGAGTGGAAGGCGCACTACCCGCTGGCGATCAAGGCCGGGCTTTCGGAGGCCGTTGCCGCCGACCTGCGTGACGGCCGCCGCCCCAGCACGATGCAGCTGGATGAGGCGGTTGTGTATGATCTGTGTACGGAGCTTTCAGGGAAACACGGGGTGTCTGACGCGACGTTCGCCCGCGCCCGGGCGATCATGAGTGAGCAACAGATTGTCGACCTGGTAACCGTCTCCGGCACGTACGTGCTGGTCGCAATGCAGCTTGCGGCGGGTAAGGAAGGCACACCGGACGGGTCGACCCCGCTGGCACCGATGCCGGCCGGGTGGGCGATGCAATAACCATTCGAATCTAGGCTGGCTCCGGGTGGTGGCAAACGGCCTCGATCCGGTTGCCGTCGGGGTCGGTTAGGAACCCGGCATAGTAGGACGGGTGGTAGTGAGTGTGTAAACCGGGTGGGCCATCACAGGTAGCGCCATGGGCCAGCCCGGCCGCGTGGAACGTGTCGGCTGCCGCCCGGTCCGGGGCGCGAAAGCACCAGTGCCGGTTGTCCGGGATCACCGCGCCACGGGATGGAGATATGGCAAGGCAGCTGTGCCCGTCATCGCCGGGCCGGTTTTGGATGCCGAATGCCAGGCGGCCGGCGTCCCCGGGAGGTGCGGCAGCCCGATGGCTGCCATGGTTGCGGTTCAAAACGGGGTAACGCGGTCCAGGTCGGCCGTCGTGATGGAGACGTGGTCGACCGCCAGCAACGCCTAGCGTTGCCCAGCGGTCTGAGTCCGTTCGCGATCCGAAGTGGAGCGGCACTTTGGACCGTTGATTTCGGCGCCGGAAGCCTTGGGCTGGGTCGGTCCGGTCATCGCAGGGCCTCCTACGATCCAGAAGCGGGCGGGTTGCCGTCCAGGATCGTGCGCAACCGGCGAATGGTGGGGGCCAGCCCGTCGAAGATGGCCTGGCCAATCAACCAGTGGCCGATATTAACCTCCATCAAGCGGGGTAGCGCCAGGATCGGGGGCAGGTTCGTGTCGCTTAAACCATGCCCGGCGTGGCATTCAAGGCCAAGCGACTCCAGGTGCCGGGCGCCTGCCATTAGCCGGTCGAGCGCGCCGGGCATGCCCTCGGCATAGGCGCCGGTGTGCAGCTCCACAACTTCGGCGCCTAGGCGCTGGGCGGCGTCCAACTGCGCCGGGTCCGGGTCTAGGAACAGCGACACGCGCGCGCCGGCGTCGCGCAGCCGGGCAACCAGGGGGGCCAACGACGCAAACTGCCCGGCGGCGTCCAGTCCACCCTCCGTCGTAACCTCCGCCCGGCGTTCCGGGACCAGGCACGCGGCGGCGGGGCGTAGGCGGGTGGCAATAGTGACCATCTCCTCGGTCGCGGCCATTTCGAAATTGAGGCGCGTGCCGGTGGCCATCAGGCGTTCGATATCGGTGTCGCGAATGTGGCGACGATCCTCACGCAAATGCATCGTGATGCCGTCGGCACCGGCTGCCATCGCGACCATGGCGGCGTCGACCGGATCGGGATGGGGGCCGCCGCGGGCGTTGCGGACCGTGGCGACGTGATCGACGTTTACCCCTAATCTGATCATGCGTGCTGCTCCGCCAGGGTGGATGCCAGGGTGGATGCCAGCCGGATCGCCGCGATCAGGCTGCTGGGATCAGCCACACCCCGGCCGGCAATGTCGAAGGCCGTGCCGTGGTCGGGTGACGTCCGGATGATCGGCAGCCCGAGCGTGACGTTCACGCCCGACGCCATGTCGAGCGTCTTCAGCGGGATCAGGGCCTGATCGTGGTACATGCAGATCGCCACGTCGTACCCGGCGCGGGCGGCTGGTGTGAATAGCGTGTCGGGCGGATGCGGGCCGGTGATCAGCAGGCCATCCTGGCGTAGCGCGTCGATGGCGGGCTGGATGATCGTCGCTTCCTCGTCACCCATCGCGCCATGTTCGCCCGCATGGGGATTAAGCCCAGCGATCGCCAAGCGGGGTGTGGCAATGCCGAACTGGTTGCGCAACGCGGCGGCAGTGATGCGGGCTGTTTGCACGATCGCCGCAGTCGTCAATGTGTCCAAGGCGTGGCGCAGGCTGACATGGACGGTGACCGGCACAACGCGCAGGTGGTCATTGGCCAGCATCATCACAGGGGGCTCGCCCCCGGTCAGTGCCGACAGGAACTCGGTATGGCCGGGATGGGCGAAGCCAGCGCCATACAGAACGGATTTGGCAATCGGGTTCGTCACCATCGCGGCCACGCTGCCGTCCAGTACCAGGCGGACCGCGCGTTCGATGCTGGCGATTACCGCTCCGGCGTTGCGCGGGT
>JAYVTX010000320.1:0-6923 GCA_043788425.1 Rhodospirillales bacterium | reverse complement strand
CCGTCGATCTTGGGTTCGGCGACGATCGGTAGGGGGGCATCCGCATCCAGCAGCAAAAAGCGACGCACACTGGCGACGAAGTCTTCGAAACCGGCCGCGTCGAACACGTTATCTAGCGACACCATCGGCACCTGGTGACGTATCTTGGCAAAGCCGGTCGCGGGCGCCGAACCAACGGTGGTGGGCTGGGCCAGCGCCGGGTCGGTAGCCTCCATCGCCCGGCGTTGGGCCACCAGCGCGTCGTACTCGGCGTCCGTAAGCGTTGGCGCATCGTTTTGATGATAGGCGATGTCGGCGGCGGCGATCTGGTCCAGCAGCGCCCGGTAGGCGTCGCTCATGCAGCGGCCCCTAGCAGGCTATCGGCAGCGGCACGCGCCGCTTCCGTCACCGTCTCACCAGCCAGCATACGGGCGATCTCCTCACGCCGGGCGCCCGCGTCGAGCGGTACGACCTTCGTCTCCGCCCGACCGTCGCCGGATTGTTTTAGAACACGCAAATGCTGGGCACCGCGGGCCGCGACCTGCGGGCTGTGGGTGACAACCAGAACCTGCACACCCTCCGCCACACGGGACAGCCGATCGCCAACAGCTGCGGCCGTAGCACCACCCACGCCGCTATCTACCTCATCGAACACCAGCGTGGGGACCGTACCGCCGCGGGACAGCACGACCTTCAGCGCCAGCATAAGCCGCGACAGCTCACCGCCCGACGCGATCTTGTCGAGGGCGCCGGGCGTCTGGCCGGGGTTGGTCGCAATCAGGAAGCGGACGGTTTCGGCCCCGGCCGCGCCCCAGCGTTCGGGCTCCAGCGGGGTGAGCGCCACGTGAAACCGGGCACGATCGAGGCGTAGCGGCGGCAGTTCGGCCATAACGGCCTGCTCTAGCGTCGACGATGCGCCGGCGCGGGCGGCGGTCAGGTCGGCGGCGGCCGTAACTGTTGCGATGTGAGCCAGCGCGGCCGCGGCGTCCAGGGCAGCGAGGGCAGTCGTGCTGCTATCCAGCGCCAGCAACCGCGCCTGGTAGCCGGCCAGCAACGCGGGCAGCTCAGACACTGGCACGGCATATTTGCGGGCGCCGGCGCGCAGGGCAAACAGGCGCTCCTCCGCCGCCTCCAACTGACGCGGATCGCTATCGGCGTCATGGGCCAGGCGGCTCAGCAGGGTTTCGGCCTCGGCCAGCGCTTCTTCCGCCCGGTCGATTGCGGCCATAGCGGGCGCCGCGGGATTATCGCCCTCCGGCACAGCGAGCTTTTGCAGGGCGCGGGCGGCGTTACGGAGCGTGGCGGCGGGGCCGGGGTTGCGGCGGTCCTTTGGCGCAATCTCCGACAGGGCCGCGGTGATTGCCTCTGCCCGGCGCTCATTTTGCTGTAGGCGCTGGCGTTCAGCCGCCAGCGCATCTTCCTCACCAGGGGCGGGCGCCAGGGTTTGCAACTCGGCCGCCGCGTGGCGCAACCATTCCTCCTCGCGCTGGGCTTCGGCAATGGCGTCCCGGGCGGCGTCGCGGGCGCGGCTTGCGTCGCGATAGGCACGCCAGGCGGTTCCCATAGCGGCGCGGGTGACCGGAGCGACGCCAAACTGGTCCAGCAACGGCGCATGCTGCGCCGGGTTGGCCAGGCCCATCTGATCACCCTGGCCGGAAATTTCGACCAGTTGTGCGCCGACCTGTTTCAGCAGTGCGACGCCCACAGCCTGGTCGTTGATCGTGGCCCGCGACCGGCCATCGCGGGTCACGACCCGGCGCACGAGGATTTCGTCCTCCAGCGCGATGCCGTGTTCGTGCAGTAGGTCCAGGACCGGGTGGCCTGGGGCCGGGGCGAAGCTGGCCGTAACGCTCGCCTGTTCTGCGCCGGCCCGTACCAGTCCCGTGTCAGCCCGCGCGCCCAACGCCAGACCCAGGCTGTCCAGCAGAATGGACTTGCCGGCCCCCGTCTCCCCCGTCATGACCGTGAGGCCGGGCCCGAATGACAGGTCCAACCGCTCAATCAGTACGACCTCCCGGATCGAAAGGGCGGTCAGCACCGGACTAGAAGATGCTGCCGATGTTCCGGGCGAAGAATCCAGGCCGGGCGTCGCGCGGGACCGCGGGGACCATGTCGTTGTCGGCCAGCGCGCCATAGCTGTCCTGATACCACTCGCTACCCGGGTAGTTATGGCCCAGCACCGCTGCCGTCTTCCGCGCCTGATCGGTCAGGCCGAGCGTCAGATAGATTTCCGTCAGGCGATGCAGCGCCTCCGGTGCGTGGTTCGTGGTTTGATAATCATCGATCACGCGTTGAAAGCGGCCAATCGCGCCAGCGTATAGTTTCTGGCCCTGGTACCAGCGCCCGATCTCCATCTCTTTACCGGCCAGATGGTCGCGGCACAGGTCGATCTTCAGGCGCGCGTCACGGGCGTAGGAGCTGTCTGGAAACCGGTTTACGACATCCTGCAGCGCGGTCATTGCCTGCTCCGTACCTTTTTGGTCGCGCTGAATATCGGCGATTTGTTCGTAATAGCTTAGGGCACGCAAGTAGTACGCATAGGGCGCGTTGGCATTGGTCGGATGTAGCTGAATGTACCGATCTAATGACCCAACGGCCTCAGTGTAGTGATTTTGCAGATACTCGGCATAACCGTGCATTAATTGTGCATTCACTGCCCAGCTGGAGTAGGGGTAGTTCTGTTCAACCTGGTCGAACTCGCTCACCGCAGCGTTGTAACGCTTCGCATTGAGCGCATCCACGCCGTTGTTATACAACTCTTCGACGGTCAAGGTGCCGGTAGCGGACTTCTTTCCGATATCCTCCGACTTACCAGTCCAGGGCGCTATCGAGTGAAGTGTCTCACACCCGCCAAGCAGGAGCGTGACGCAGAGCAGGAGGGGGTTGAGGCTTCGAAGGGTCATGACGTAACTCTATAGCACGCAGTATCGCGTCGTGTCAGGCGTTGACCCGGCGGCGTGCGACCGGCGCATCATCGGCCCAGGACCAGTTGGCCGCGTCGGCGAACAACGCGCCCAACACCCTATTATTCAACGAGTGCCCCGATTTGTGACCCATGAAGCGCGCATTCAATGCCGCCCCGGCCAGGGCCAAGTCGCCGATTGCGTCTAGCATCTTGTGGCGCACGAACTCATCGGGGGACCGCAAGCCGGTTGGGTTCAGGACCTGTGCCCCATCGACGACAATCGCGTTATCCAGGCTGCCGCCCAGGGCCAGTCCGGCCGATTGTAGGGCGGTAATGTCCCGGGCCAGCACGAACGTCCGGCAATCGGCAAGTTCCACTCGGAACATGGCCTCCGACAGGGTAAGCGTCAGCGCCTGCCGCCCGATCGCGGCCGCGTCAAACGCGATTGACAAGGACAGGTCGAGGCCACCATGCGATGTGTTGGGGCGCAGTTCAGCCCAGGCGTCACCGGCTGTAACGCGAACGGTCCGGCGGACGACGATCGTACGCGCGGCGCAATCGAGAAAGACTGTGCCGGCACAGTCCAGCAGGAATATCCACGGGCCGGCTGAACCGTCCAGCACCGGCAACTCTGGGCCGTCCACGTCGACCAGAAGATCAGTAATCCGGCACGCGGCCAGGGCGGCCATCAAGTGTTCGACTGTACCGACCCGCGCGTCACCAAGTGTCAGAACGGTACACAGGCGCGTGTCGCTGACATGATCGTGAGTCGCCGGGACACTCACACCCAGGTCCGACCGATGGAATATTATCCCTGTTCCGGCCGATGCCGGACGCAGGGTCACCCGAACTTGCCGCCCAGAGTGAAGCGCTACGCCGACGCAACAGATGGCCGACCGAAGCGTACGCCGCAGTCCGAAACCTGATGGTGCCGGTGCATCCAGGTCTGACACATACGGTTGCGGCATTCCGTCCATTGGTAACCCTCGTGAAGCCGTTATGGCTTCTCAATTCGCAACCTACCCACGTCGGCAGAGGGAACCAAGTCAATCAATATTTCGGCATATTACGCTGTAAGGCATTGGATTTATATGAACTCCAAACGACAAAACGGCCGGCACATACAACTGTGCCGGTCGTTCGCCGCGAGCGGATTAGGAGGATTGGCGACGCAAAAAGGCTGGGATTTCCAACGCGTCCTCGGCCGTAGCTTGTCGCGGGTCGGGCGAGGGCGGCTCGACCCCGAACGCTGGCCGGGTAAGCTGGGCCGGTGGTTGCACTTCGGCGCGGGCCGCTTGCGCCTCCACCTCTGCCCGGCGTGGGCGAAACCCGCCGGTCATTATGCTAATCAGCGACCGTACCGGGGCAGGCGAGCCGGCGGGCCGGTCGGTCAGCAACGCGCTGAGCGATTGTTGGGGTGCTGGGCGGGGTGCGGAGACCGGTAGTGGCGCGCGCTCGGCAAATTGAGGGCTGGGCCGGTGAACGGGCGTGCCTTCGGCGGTTGGATGCAGCCCGGCAGCAAACTCGACCGCCCCAGTCTGGAACGGTGCCGGTGCCAAGTCCGGGCGTGGCTGCAGCAACTGTGCGGGGATTGGTGCCGGGGCCACGGGCGCCGCCGGTGCGAACGGTGCCGCCACGCCAACCGGCGCACCCGCGACCGAAACCAGGCGCGGCCGTTGGGCCTCGACTAGGCCCATATCAATGCCGGTCGCCACGACGCTTACTCGCACCCGGCCAGCCAGGCTGTCGTCGCGGGAGCTGCCGAAGAACACTTCTGCATCCTCCGCCACTTCTTCCCGTACCCGGTTCACGGCCTGATCGACCTCAAACAGGGTGAGGTCTTCACCGCCCGACACATTGACCAGCAGACCGCGGGCGCCCGACATGTTGGTGTCTTCCAGCAGGGGATTGCTGATCGCCGCCTCAGCCGCGCGAACGGCCCGGTTATCACCATCCGCCTCACCTGTCCCCATGATTGCTTTGCCCATCTGCGCCATCACGGCACGGACGTCGGCGAAGTCCAGGTTGACCTTACCCGGCACCATGATCAGGTCGGTGATGCCGCGCACGCCCATGTACAGGACGTTATCGGCCATCTTGAACGCTTCCGTCAGGCTGGTCCGTTCATTGGCTACACGGAACAGGTTCTGGTTCGGCACGACGATCAGCGTGTCCACGTGCTGCTGCAACTCGGCGATCCCTGCCTCGGCCGCGCGGCTACGGCGGGTGCCCTCGAAGTTGAATGGCTTGGTTACGACGCCCACGGTCACGATGTTTCGCTCCCGCGCCATGCGGGCGATGACGGGTGCCGCACCTGTCCCCGTACCGCCGCCCATGCCGGCCGTGATGAACACGAGATGGACGCCGTCCAGCATCCGCCCCACCTCCTCCGACGCTTCTTCGGCGGCCGACTGCCCCATCTCCGGCCGGCCGCCGGCGCCCAGGCCCTGGGTCAAATGCGGGCCAAGCTGGATGCGCCGATCGGCCCGGCTACGCTGCAATTGCTGCGCATCGGTGTTGGCGACCACGAAATCGACCCCGTCCAGCTCAAGCTCGATCATGTTGTCGATCGCGTTTCCGCCACCGCCGCCCACACCAATGACGGTTATCCGGGGCGTGAAATCCGTGGTGGGCAGGCGGTGGGCTACTTCGAGACGTAGGACCATGGAACGAACTCCTGGGCAGATTGATACGAGACTGGTGGCATGGTGTGTCGAGTCGGTCTGCGCCTTTTCACACCAGATGTTGTGGTTGCTAGCTAGACGCGATCCCGCAGGTAGTTGGCCAGACGCTTGAGCCAGCCGGGTGAAGCTTCCTCGAACACGTCGATGTCGGGTAGTGAACGACCCGCACCCGCCGCCCAAGCCATCAGCCCGGCGGCCGTTGCAAAAGCGGGCCCGCTGGCATGGTCCGGCAGACCGCGCAGCGCGTGGGGCCGACCGAGACGCACCTGCCGATCGAGGATCCGGCCCGCCAGTTCCCGCACCCCCGATAGCTGGCTTGCGCCACCGGTCAGAACGACGCGGTTACCAGCCTCCCGCGCCAAACCGGTCGTTTTCAAACGGTCGCGCACGAGTTCGAACGTCTCCTCCAGCCGGGGCCGGATCACCTCCACAACCCTGCTACGCGGCACGCGGCCCACGTGGTGCTCGGCCTCTCCAACCAGCGGCAACGCCAGCATCTCGCGCTCGTCATCGGGGCTGGCCACGGCGCTGCCGTACAGGGTTTTCAGGCGTTCGGCGTGGGCGACGGTGGTCGATAGCACGCGGGCGATGTCGTTCGTGACATGGCCGCCGCCCACGCCCAGCAGCGCGGTGCCGACTGCCTGACCGTCGCTGAACACCGCCATGCCGGTCGTGCCGCCGCCCATGTCGATAACGGTCGCACCCAACTGCCGCTCATCCTCAACCAACGTACTAAGCCCGGCGGCCAGTGGCGCGCTGACCAGCTCGGCAAGGCTCAGTTCGCACTTCTCAAGCGTTAGCACGAGGTTACGCAGCGCCGTCGTGCCCGCATCGACCACATGCAGCCGGGCGGACAATGTGTCGCAATGCAGGCCGCGTGGGTCGGGGACGCCCGGCGTGTCATCGACGCCGAATGCCAATGGAAGAACATGGATCGTGTCGCGTCCGTCGGCCATCGCGCGCGCCCGGCCCTCATGGATCACGCGCCGTACGTCTTGATCCGACACGGCGCGGCCACCCACCGGCCATTGGACCTCAACTAATTGCGAGGCCGGGTGGCCGCAGCCAAGGTTGACCAGCACGGCCCGCAGGCGATGGTCGGCCATGCTTTCGGCATCGCCCACGGCCTTGCGGATGGCGCGTTCGGCCTCGTTCGGATCGATTATCCCACCTGCCTTTACGCCGCGGGACTGGTGCCAGCCAAAGCCCAGGACGCGAAGCTGGCCGTCGCTATCGACCCGGCCGATCAGGCACGTGACCTTAATGGACCCGACGTCGAGCACCCCGAACACGCCGGTACGCAGCGGCCGGGCGCGGCTTGGCGTCTCGGCGCCGGGCGGGATAACGGGCGCGGG
>JAYVTX010000319.1:0-3077 GCA_043788425.1 Rhodospirillales bacterium | reverse complement strand
TCCGCAACCCCCTCGCAACGGCCCATTGCAATGCAATATGATGTGTTCTCACCACACCCGATTGGATCGAATGAGGAACCATCCCTAATGCGCTGCCTCTTCCTACTGGCGCTGCTGCTGGCCATCCCGGCGCTGGCACAGCCCGGACCCGGCGGCCCGCCCGCGGTCGGCGTGGCCGAGGTGCAGCAGCGCCCGGTGATCGAAAGCAGCGAATATGTGGGCCGCATCCAGGCCGTGAACCGCGTCGAACTAGTTGCCCGCGTCACCGCCTTCATCACAAAACGCAATTTCATCGAGGGCGGGGACGTTCACGCCGGCGACGTCCTCTACACCCTGGAACGCGGACCGTTTGAGGCGCAGGTAGCCGCCCAAGCCTCTATCGTCGCGCAGGCCAACGCCGTACTGCAGGGCAGCAGCCTGACCCTCGGCCGGGCAGAGGCGTTGCTGAACACGGCCGCCGGGCAACGGAGCAAGGTGGACGACGCGCAAAGCCAACAGCGCAGTCAGGCCGCCCAGCTCGCCGGGGCACAGGCCGGACTGCGGCAGGCGCAAATCAACCTCGACTATACCGAGATCAAGGCGCCGATCGACGGCCGTATCAGCCGGACCTCCGTCACGGAGGGTAATGTCGTGGGCCCAGGTGCCGGCACGTTGGCGACGATCGTCAGCCAGGATCCGATGTACGTGGTGTTCCCAATCTCCGTCCGGGCCGCGCTCGATTTGCGGGACCGGTACGCGGATAAAGGCGGCATGGCGGCAGTCACGATCAAGATCAAGCTGCCAAATGGGCGGCAGTACGGCAATGACGGAAAGCTGGATTATGTCGACCCGGTTGTGACAGCCAATACAGACACGCTGAATTTGCGGGCGCGCATCCCCAATCCTGTCCGGCCCGGATCCAAAGCCGGCGAACCCGGCGATCGCGAGCTGACCGATGGCATGTTCGTAACCGTGACGGTGCAAGGTGTCGCCCCCGTCCAAGCCCTAGCAATTCCCCGGTCCAGCGTGCTGTCCGATCAGCAGGGGTCTTACGTTTGGGTCGTGGGCGACGGTAACAAGGCGGAGCAGCGGCGCGTCACACTCGGCCAATCCACCTCCGACAGCGCCGTCGTCAATGCCGGGCTTAAGGTCGGGGAGAGTGTTGTGGTCGATGGCATGCAGCGCGTGCGACCCGGCGTCGTCGTGAACCCGGCCCCCGCCAACGCGCCGGCCAGCCTGCCACCTACGGCACCGCGCACGTAAGTTTGGGGGCGTAACGCCATGATCAGCAGCGTCTTTGTCGATCGGCCCCGCCTGGCGATCGTGATCGCGATCATCACCGTGATTGCCGGCTACATCGCGCTGTCCGTGATCCCCGTCAGCCAGTTTCCCGACATCGTCCCGCCGCAGGTGCAGGTGACCGCCCGTTACCCCGGCGCATCGGCCGCCGTTGTGGAGGCAACCGTCGCCCAACCGCTGGAAGCGCAGGTCAATGGCGCGGACCAGATGCTGTACATGAAGTCCAACTCCGGCAATGACGGCAGCTATAGCTTGACGGTGTCGTTCAACCTAGGCAGCAACCCCGACATCAATACCGTCAACGTCAACAACCGGGTGCAGGCCGCGCTATCCCGCCTGCCGGCCGAGGTGCAGCGCAATGGCGTCACCGTACAGAAGCGGTCATCCGCCATTCTGGAGTTCCTGGCCTTTAGTAGTACGAAGCAGGACACGCTGTTCATCAGCAACTACGTGACCATCAACGTGCTGGATCGGCTCAGCCGCGTGCCCGGCGTTGGGTCGGCATCGTTGTTCGGCGCGCTCGATTACTCGATGCGCATTTGGTTTGAGACGGACCGGCTGATCAGCCTTAACCTCGCCCCGTCCGACATCGTGGGCGCGATCCAGAGCCAGAACGTGCAGGCGCCCGTCGGCCGGATCGGCGCGCGCCCGACCGATGACGCCGTGCAGTTCCAGATCAATTTACAAACCAAGGGACGCCTGACCACAGCCGAGGAGTTCGGCAATATCATCGTCCGCGCGAACCCCGATGGCTCTGTCCTGCGCGTGCGGGACGTGGCGCGGATCGAATTGGGTGCCGCCACACGCGACAGCGAAAGCCGGCTGAATGGCAACCCGGCCATCACAATGGGCGTCTACCTGGCGCCGGGTGCCAATGCCGTGCAGACGGCGGCCCGGGTACAGACGGCGTTGGACGAACTTAGCACCCGCTATCCGGAAGGGCTAAAGTCCCAAGTCTTCTACAACAGCTCAACCTTTGTCAGTGACACAATCGATGAAGTTAAGAGCACGTTGATCGAAGCATTCATTCTGGTCGTGCTGGTCGTATTTCTGTTCCTGGGCAACTTTCGCGCGACGCTTATTCCGACCATTGCCGTACCCGTCAGTCTGATCGGCACGTTCGCTGTCCTACTGGCCATCGGTTACAGCGCCAACACCGTGTCGTTGCTGGCACTCGTGCTAGCCATCGGCATCGTGGTCGATGACGCGATTGTCGTGGTGGAGAACGTTGAGCGCGTGTTGGCGGAAGAGCCGGACCTTAGCCCGAAGGAGGCTACGAAAAAGGCGATGCGCCAGATCACGGCACCCATCATCGCCATTACGCTGGTGTTGCTTAGCGTGTTTGTGCCGATTGGCTTCATTCCCGGCATCTCCGGCACGCTGTTCCGGCAGTTTGCGGTTACGATTTCTGTCGCGATGCTAATTTCAGCGATCAACGCGCTCACGCTGTCGCCGGCATTGTGTGGTGTGTTCCTGCGTCACTCTGGACCCAAGCGCGGCATCATGGGCCGGGTCGGGCGCAGCATCGACTGGGTACGGGACGGTTATACCAGCCTGGTCGCGCGGCTGATCCGCATCGGCGTCGTGGCCGTTGTACTGGTCGTGGCCTTCGGTGGCGGCATCTATGGCCTCAGTCGGCTGACGCCCACGGGATTTCTGCCGGAGGAAGACCAGGGCGCATTCTTCGTGTTCGCCCAACTGCCGGACGGTGCCAGCGTGACCCGCACCCGCGCGGTGGTCGAACGGGTAGAGGGTATCGCCAAGGGCCTGCCGCAAATCCAGAACGTGCTGGCAATCGT
>JAYVTX010000318.1:0-2524 GCA_043788425.1 Rhodospirillales bacterium | reverse complement strand
TCGATGCTGGACTGGTCAAGGACGAGGGGCGCCAGCCGCGTCGATAGGACATTGGCAACCATCGACGCGTCGATCTCGACTGGCCGAATCCCGCCGTGCCATCCCACGACCAACCCAGCGGGCACGCCGGAAGCAGGAAGTTGCATTCCAGGCGCGACCGAACGCGGAGGATCGGTGCTGACGGCAATGCGTGGTCCGGATACGATCGCCCAGGGTGGCCGCAGTGTTGCGTCGGGACGCGGCCACGGCAAAGCATGGATACCAACCCACAGAAAAGTAGCCACGACCGCCCCGAGCAGCGGTGGCGGACCTAGCAGCAGTGCAATGCGATACGTTCCGTCGCGCTGCCATAGCCGGCGGTGTACGAAGCCGAGCTTGGCGAGGAACAGCGTCAGGCCATCCTCGCGATAGCGGCAGCGATGTCGGGCATACTTATCGCCGACAGGTCTGCGGCACCCGTTGAAAGCAGCGGGGCGAGGCGCCGTGCCTGCGCTTCCCGAGCACGCTCCAGTAGGGTGCGGCCGGTGCGGGCGTTTCCGAAATCCGAGCGCGACCGTGCTTCAGTAAAGTATTGCAGCAGCGCCGGGTTACATCCCGTCTCCAATTGCAGGCCCTCTACTGCAGCGAGAGCGTGGATGATCCGCACCAGCTCCTCGGGCGAGTAAGGGGGAAAAATGATGGTCTTGGTGAACCGCGACGGCAATCCGGGGTTGCTGTCCAAGAGCTCCTGCATTTGCTCAGGATAACCGGCGACGATCACCACCAGGCGGTCTCGCCTGTCCTCCATTTCCTTCAGCAAGGTGTTGATCGCCTCCCGCCCAAAATCATTCGGTCCTCCTGAGGCGAGCGTGTAGGCCTCGTCGATGAACAGCACGCCGTCGAGCGCCTCGGTGACACGCTCACGAGTCTTAAGCGCTGTCTGTCCCACATAACCTGCGACTAGACCGGCTCGATCTGTCTCGATGAGATGACCGCGTTCCAGAACACCTAGATCCCAAAGGATCGCGCCGTACAGCCGTGCCATCACGGTCTTGCCGACGCCAGGCGGCCCGGCAAACACCATGTGCAGCGACAGCGGTGCCACCTTCATCCCGGCAGCGCGCCGAGCCGCTTCGACCTGTAACCGGTCGACCAGGGTAGCGATCTCGACCTTGACCTGGTCGAGCCCGATCATCCCATGCAGGGTCGCCATAGGGTCATCGGCCGAGCCACGGCGGTTCGACACAACTCGGAAGCCGCCCGGCACCGCTCCAGCGACCTGCGGCCATAGTCGAACCACCTGGACGGCGACATACGCGCTTGCCGTCAGCACCAAGCCAAGGGCTGCGGCTATGCCCGACCCGGATGGCAGCGCAAGGTTGACCTTGAACGCGGACAAGACGGTAAGCACCGTCATCGTCAACATGCTTAGTCCGACGACCGGAGATGGCCCGAGCTGCTGGCCCAACCATCTGATTGCCTTGCTCATGGCTTGGTGCAGTTCGCGACTGGGTGCCAGGTGACCGCGTGTGTGGCAGTTCCGGTGTTGGCCGGGACATGCCAGGCTGGAGTCAGCGCCACCGTCAGGTTTTCATCTGCACCGAGTATGGTTAGGACGCCGCGCCCACTCTCGTAGGGTGCAGGATACGGGATGGCGACGCGAACGGGCATTGTTGTTATGGTGAAAGGGGGCGAAAAGTAATTGCCCGAGCGCAGCCGTGCTCGCCTCGCCTCGTTGCCGTTCGGCCGCGATAGGGTCACCCAGGCCAGTCTGGCGCCACAGTCTCGGGTGCCTTTCTGCAAGCGCGCGATTACGGAGCCAGTTAGGTTCATGGTGGGCAGCGCCCCCGTGAGGTCGTTTCCCAAGACCTCGGCCATCTCACTGACCATGCTGCCGATCTCGAGCTGAGGCCGGCTCTCGGTCAAGAGCTGTGGGATCAGCCAAAACCAGCATGCGAATCCAGATAGCACAGCCGTCGCACCGCATAGCAACGCACCCAGCCTAGAAACGGTTGGACTTCTATCTAAGGTGCGCGAGTCCTCTCGAAGCATATGCTGCTGGTCAGCCATGAGGGGACATACCGAACGGTCGCATGGCTATCGAGCGGCGCGGATGAGAAGAGCGGCTGAACGGTGCGCCGCCAAGATGCGTGACACAGTAGTCTGGCTGACGCTGTAGAGCCGTGCCATCTCTGCGCCGGACTTCCGGCCGCTAATGATGCTTTCGGCGATCTCGTGCCGCTTGGCGACATTTAGCTTCATGCGCCGGCCGCCCATGCGGCCCTCCGCTCGTGCGACCGCGAGCCAGGCCGAGGTGCGTTCGCGGATCATGGCGCGCTCGAACTCGGCGAAGCTGCCCACCATCTGCATCATCATCCGACCCGCGGGCGTGGTGGTGTCGGTATTTTCGGTTCCATAATGTGCAGCACGCCCTTTAGCGATCGACGGCTCTGTTGCAATGTTTATTTGGGTGCGCGCAGAGGGTTGTGAAATCGGACGTCTTCGTCAGACGGCTTCCTGTTGGAGGCGTTCGCCGACGAACTGA
>JAYVTX010000317.1:0-3122 GCA_043788425.1 Rhodospirillales bacterium | reverse complement strand
CAAAGCGGATTTCGGCCGTGGCTACGCTGTCATTTTCGTTAATAACCGGCACGACGCCCAGGCCCAGCAGGGTCGTTATCGTAGCTCGCGCGTTCAAATAGCGCCGCCGGTCCTCCGTATCGCCAAGCGTCAGTAGCAACTGCGCGGCCACCAGCCCGTGCGCGGCCAACGCCCCCGCCCAGGCCTGGGCCAGCCGGATTTGCCCAACTGCGGCGGCAGCTTGTTTTTCCTCCAGCCGTAGCCGGGGTGCGGTCAGGCCCAGCACGGTGCGGGCCAGGGCGATGGCGCCGGAGGAGACGATGATCACGGCCGTCCCCCGCGCCCGTGCTTCTGCGATGTCTGTCGCCACGCTGTCCAGCCATTCGGCCCGGGGTGCTGCGCCGTCCACCACTAGCGCGCTGCCGATCTTGACCACCAGCAGCCGGGCGGCGGCCAACCGGGGGATCATACGGGTGTCAGCACCGGCACCTGACGCGCAGCGTGCACGCGGCCCATCAACGCGCGCAGCACGGCTGGTAGGTTTTCGCCGGTCGCACCCGACAGCAGCATCACGGGCTGGCCCGCCGCTTTTTCCAATGCAGAGCGGCGGCTGATCGCCTCCCGCGCAGTCATGGCATCTGTCTTGTTCAGCACTAGCAGTTCCGGCTTTTCGGCGAGTCCGCCGCCATACTCCTGCAGTTCATGCCGCACGGTGCGCCAGGCCCGGACGACATTTCCCGCCGCGCCATCAACGAGATGCAGCAGCACAGCGCAGCGCTCGACATGGCCGAGGAAACGGTCGCCCAGCCCGGCGCCCTCATGCGCGCCCCGGATCAGGCCGGGAATATCGGCGATAACGAATTCCTCGGCGTGACTCAGGCGTACGACGCCAAGCTGGGGATGCAACGTTGTAAAGGGGTAGTCGGCGATCTTTGGCCGGGCCGCGCTGACCACTGATAGAAAAGTGCTTTTGCCTGCATTAGGCAGACCAACCAGGCCCACGTCCGCAATCAGCTTCAGCCGCAACCACACCCACCGCTCCTCACCAGGATATCCTGGTGACGCCTTGCGGGGCGCGCGATTGGTGCTGCTTTTGAAGTGCGCGTTGCCATGCCCACCGTCGCCGCCCCGGCACAGCGTGATCCGTAACCCGGGCGTATCCAGGTCGGCGAGCAACGTTTCCTTGTCATCGGCAATGATCTGCGTGCCGACCGGTACCTGGATCACCACGTCATTGGCCCCGGCGCCCGTGCGGTCGCTGCCAGCCCCGTTGCCGCCCTTCGGCGCGCGAAAATGCTGGGTGTAGCGAAAATCGATCAGTGTGTTCAGGTTCTCGGCCGCGACGAAGATCACATCGCCGCCCCGCCCGCCATCGCCGCCATCAGGGCCACCGAACTCCATGAACTTCTCACGCCGAAACGCAATCACGCCATTGCCGCCATCGCCGGAGCGGAGGTAGATCTTGGCTTGGTCGAGGAACTTCATGGCGGGCCTTGTAACGCAAAAAGGGCCGGCGCGTGCCGACCCCTGTTGCGCGTGTGATGCGGCGGGCTATTCGGCGGCGATTGCAACCGGTGCCGTGTCATTGGCGGGCGCGGGGATTACGGACACATGCATCCGGCCCTCACTACGCCGCTGAAATTGTACGTGCCCGGCGACCAACGCCCAGATCGTGTGGTCAGTCCCGACGCCGACATTCAGGCCGGGCTTCACTTTCGTGCCGCGCTGGCGAATGATGATGTTGCCGGCGATCACACTTTCACCACCGAACTTTTTGACGCCGAGGCGGCGTCCGGCGGTATCGCGTCCGTTGCGGGACGATCCGCCTGCTTTCTTATGGGCCATTGGTACGTCTCCTTATTCGGCAGTTGCGAGTTCATGTTCGACGGCGGGCGGTACGGGTGCCTCGGCCGCGTCGGGATCGGCACGCTCGGGCATTACATGGCCATCGGCGTGGATGCCGGCAACACGCAGCACAGTAATCTGCTGGCGGTGGCCGTTCTTACGCCGGCTGTTCTGACGACGGCGTTTTTTGAAAATGATGACTGTGTCGAGCCGATCCTGCGCGATCACTGTTGCCGTGACAGTCGCACCGGGCACAAGGGGCGCGCCGATCGTAGTGCCGGCGACGCTTCCGACTGCGAGTACGTCCGTGAAGGTAAAGGTCTCACCAGCGGTGACGGGAAGTTTTTCAACCTTCAACAGGTCGTTCGGCATGACGCGGTATTGTTTTCCGCCGGTGCGGATGACTGCAAACATAATCTAGTTCCTGGTTCGGCTGTCCCACACGATGGTGGGCGGCCCTTTTTGGTGGTTTGGGTGCGGCTGCGCCAGGCGCGCGTTTAGCTGTCGCGCGCAACGCCGTCAATCCGCCGGGTTGCGGGTGCTGGGTCGGATCGGTATAAGGCGCGGCGCTGGAGAGGTGGCCGAGCGGCTTAAGGTGGCGGTCTCGAAAACCGTTGTAGGTTAACCCCTACCGTGGGTTCGAATCCCACCCTCTCCGCCAGTTACGCGCCTTACTCCTTGTGATTTTATAAGTTTCCCTCCGACCGCGCTCTCAACCCTCATCTCTACCCACGCATTGACTTCGGTAATGGATCAGTTCGCCCTCTGAGGGCACTGGTCGGCGGGATGCCGGGGTCGACAAGCCAATCTCCGTTCCGAAATATTGAGGGCGCGCCACTCGAACTTCGTGTGTACAGGCCGGTGTATAAGCCTTCCGTAATCCGACGAAACCTCCTCGCCGTCCCGAAGCTAAAAGGCCGCGTCAAGATGACGGCGCAAGGGTTCCGTTAGACTTTGCGGCAGAACGGAAGAGTGTCTGCCGTGACGTTGTCGAGACGGCTCTCGCCCATCCGAGGGATCAGGGCAAAGCTGGTGCTCAGATCGCTGACCCACGCGAGGAGCATGACTTTCTCGAGAATTGGTGCGCAAGGCATCGTTTTTATAAAGCAAGGGTGGGGCTCTAACACCTGCTACCGGTGCCGAACGCGTATCGACGATCCCGCAGAGTGCAGCGGGGGCAACCGGGCTGATGTCAAATTGGGTCACGTCCGTCAACGTGGTGTGAATTGGTTGTAGGTTGATGTGGCCGCGGATCATTCGGCTGCGGTGGCAATTTGGGGTGGAAAGACCTCGATCAG
>JAYVTX010000316.1:0-5156 GCA_043788425.1 Rhodospirillales bacterium | reverse complement strand
GATGACCGTCTGGCACAAGCGCGGGTCGCCCTGGCCGAGAGCGATGCAACGCTGCAGACCGCGGCACCGCAATATGGCCAGCTGGTTCAGGAAGTTGCGCCCGCCGCCACGGTTAAGGCGACATTGCGACCCGGCGAGGCCTTCGTTGCCATCACGTTGGGCGGCGATAGCGGCTGGGTATTCGCCCTGCGCCACGACCGCATCGCCGCTGCGCGCCTGGGCAGCACACCCGGCACGATCGCGGCGCTGGTAAAGCGCGTTCGCAGAAGCGTCGAGGCCGGCGCATCCGGGCTTCCACCCTACGACACCGGCGCGGCGCAGGCGCTGTATGCCGCCACCATCGGTACCGTCGCGGCAACTGTGGCCGATGCCGATGCCCTGATTGTCGCTCCGGCCGGACCACTGCTATCCGTGCCATTCGGCATCCTGCTCACCGGCCCATCCGCTTCAGGCCCCGCGCCGTTCCTATTGCGCCGCATGTCTGTCGCCCACGTGCCGGCCGCTTCGAACTTCGTCGCCCTGCGCCGGATCGCCACGACCTCCCGCGCCGGCCGGCCCTGGTTTGGCATGGGCGGGTTCCGCCCCCCTACCCCGGCACAGGCCCGGCGCTTCCTCTCGGCCCCCGCCTGCGCCGGGGATGCGCGCCTGTTCGCGGGCCTGCCCACGCTGCCGTTTTCAAAGCCCGAGCTTGAGGCTGCCCGGGCGTTGCTGGGCGGCAATACCGCGGACGAGCTGCTGGACCAGAATTTCACCGTCGCCCGCCTACGCCAGGCTCCATTGGCGCAATACCGGGTGCTGCACTTCGCCACGCATGCGCTGCTACCGGCGGAGCTGGGCTGTATCGCGGAACCCGCGCTCATCACCTCCCTGCCGGCGGGCGCACCGGACGCCGCGGCCGCACTGCTGAGTTCGTCGGCAATCGCGGGGCTGGAATTGAACGCCGATATCGTCGTTCTATCGGCCTGCAACACGGCGGGGCCGCAGGGACCGGCGGGTGAAAGCCTGTCGGGCCTGGCGCGGTCGTTCTTTTTCGCTGGGGCACGGTCCATCCTTGTCACGCACTGGTCCATCAACGACCAGGCCAGCGCCTACCTGGTCGCCGAAACCCTGAAGCGCGCCCGCACAGGTGGCATCGCGGCCTCGCTGCGGGCCGCGCAGCTGGCGCTACTGGACGAGGCCGGAGCAGGCCTGCCAGCAAGCCTCGCGCATCCGTTCTACTGGGGTGCATTCGCGCTGATCGGCGATGGCACGACGTCGGCAGGGACGGGACGCATGGCCAAGCTCTGAGCATGGAGCGCCTAGGCAAGTACGAAATCCGCGCCGTGCTGGGGCGGGGCGCGATGGGCACCGTCTACGAGGCTTGGGACCCCGTTATCTCACGCCGGGTCGCGATCAAGACCGTGCGCCTTCCGGACGCTGGGGACAGCGAGGAGCGCGAGTTGCTCGGGCGCTTTAAGCTGGAGGCGCAGGCGGCGGGCCGGCTTCACCATGCCAATGTGGTGGGCGTATTCGACTACGCCGAGACAGACGAGCTAGCCTATATCGTCATGGAGTTCGTCGACGGCCGCACGCTGAAAGCGCTGCTGGACACCGACGGACAGATGAACCGGGCCGAGATCGGGCGCGTGATGGATGGGCTGCTATCGGGCCTCGCCTACAGCCATGGTCACGGCGTGATCCATCGTGACATCAAGCCGGCCAACGTGATCATCACCGCGTCGGGCCAGGTAAAAATCGCCGATTTCGGCATCGCCCGGATCGAGAGCAGCACGATGACGCAGGCCGGGACGATCATGGGTACCCCGGCGTACATGTCCCCGGAGCAGTTCCAGGGCGACGGGATCGACCAGCGTACCGATCTCTACTCGGCCGGGGTGTTGCTGTTCCAATTATTGACCGGCAAACGCCCATTCGAGGGTGGGATGGCGACTATTATGCAGGCCGTGCTGACGAAACCAACGCCCCGGCCGTCGGAAGTGCAGGCCGGCATTCCCGCAGTGCTCGATGCTGTGGTGGCCCGGGCCATGGCCCGTACGCCTGCGGACCGGTTTCCCTCGGCCACCGCGTTCGCGACGGCATTGCAGGCGGCGTTGACGGCCCCGGCCCAGGGGAAAGGGAAGAGCCAGGACGACGATGCGACCGTGATCGCGCCGATGCGGCCGCCCACCCCGGCGCCCCGGCGGCGATCCCGCCTGCCCTGGGCGTTAGTAGCAGCCGTAATGATCGTGGGCGGCGGCGGGGCGTATTGGGCGCTGGGGCCCGGCCCGCCTCCGGTTACACTAACCGACGGTCCGCCCAGCGACGTTGCAGCCATCGCCACGCCCCTCCCGGCTGCGCCGATTACGCGCCCTGTTGCAGCCCCCGTGGTGGAAGCCGCACCAGTGCCCCCGCTATTACAGACGCCATTGCAGACGCCATTGCAGACGCCCTTACTGATTGGGGCGTTGTCTGCCGCGCTCGGCAGCCTTCCCTGCACGCTCGTAACCGCCGACCGGCCCGGTCCCGAACCCCGTGCCATAACCCTGCACGGCGTCATGGGCCCTGGCCGGGAAAGTGCGCTGAACGACGCGCTGCAACGCGCCGCGCCCGGTATTTCTTTCGATGTACAAGCCGCTGTGGCCGAGGGGCCGTACTGCCCGCTGCTGGACCTGTTGCGCCGTTATGCGCAGCCCCCCGGCCAGCCGCCCATGGTCGCACTGCCCGGCGGGCGCATTGACCTGATCGAGGACGAGTTGGTCCGGCCCCGCCTTACCCTGCCCGGCACGCCAAGCCACTTGCAGCTCGACTACATCGCCAGTGACGGGGGCGTATTGCACATGCGCGAATCAAAGCCCGGCGCAATCTATCCCGCGCTGGCGACACCGGTGTTCGGCGAGCCGCGACCCGGCTTCAACGGCTGGGGCGTGTACCTGCCTTTCGGCACAGACCTTATCGTCGCTGTGTCAAGCGGCGTCCCGCTTTTCGCGCCGGGCCACGCCCTGCCAAATACCATCGACGCCTATGTGGCAGAATTGGGTATGGCGATCGAGCAGGCTAGCCGGGCTGGGCCGGTGGTGGCCAGCGTCCTCCTGGTCCGGACTGCGCCCAAACGCTGACGCCGCCGCGGCATCCGGGCGCCCACGGCCGCACCATCCCGCAACCAGCCGGGCGGCATCCCCGCCAAAAACAGGGTTCGAAGCGCGTCCAGCCGGACCTGCGCCATCCCGACCGAGGCCGCGTTGAAAAAACGAGTATCGGACGTGTGCACCAGATAGGCCTGCGCCTCGTTCGCCATCAGGTCCTCGTTCCCGGTATCGTACCCCTCCCGGCCCAAGAAGCGGCGGAATTGGTCGCGCTCTACCGCCGACAGCGTGGCCGCCCAAAACCGGCGCGCATACGCGGCGTAGTCTGCGTTAACGAAGTAAAGCCCATGCGACAATTCGTGCCGTAAGATCGTAGCGCGCGAGGCACGGTCGATCCCGGCCGCCTGGTTTTCGCGCACGAGCGAGATCAACGCCCCCGTACTACCACGCTCCCGCCAGCCCCAGCCGCGCAGCCGGTCCCGCAGCCATGACTCGGCCGGCGTAAGGTGCGGGTCGGCCAGGTGGAAAAACCGTTCCAGGTCGGCGGCGCGGTAGTCATGCCCAAGATATAGGCGCTCCGGCACCTCGCCTGAAGCGCGAAGCCGCTGGTCCAGCTCCGCCGGGTCCAGCACGCGGTCGCGCGGGGTCCCGTTACGCTCGACCAGGGCTGCGGCCCGGTTGAGCATCGCGGCCTGGTCGGCCAGCGTCGCGAATTGCAGTACGAGTATTTCGGGCTGCGATAGGAACCGATAGGCCTCCGTACTGCCCGGCGAGCGGTCCAGGATTTGCTGCTCCGTTGCAAGCGGCGGTTGCGCCGGGGCTGGACGAAGCAGCCATGCGCCGCCGCCCGCGAAGCTCAGGCCCAGCAGGACGAACAGGGCGGCCCCCCACCCGGCCCGGCGCCGGGCCGCGGGCCGGAATACGATTGTGTCGTCGTCCTCGGCCACGCGCGGGGCCCGGCACCAACCTTGCGCTACGCCCCCAAATTGATGACCGTCACCCGCCGGTTGCGCGGCTGCGCCACGTTAGGCCCCGTTTGCACCACAAGCTGCTCCTGCCCCATCCCGACCGCCTCGACCCGGGCGCGGTCGACACCCCACTTGGTCACGAGGTAGCCGACCACGGCCGCGGCACGGCGATCGGACAGCGCCTT
The DNA here is from genome assembly GCA_043788425.1 of Rhodospirillales bacterium. Lineage (GTDB taxonomy): Bacteria > Pseudomonadota > Alphaproteobacteria > Acetobacterales > Acetobacteraceae > JANPPS01. The sequence goes on along the minus strand of JAYVTX010000316.1, from coordinate 941 downwards.
GTTCGCTTCCGCCGACCCTACCGTGTCCGTATGGCCCTCTATCCGGAACTTGTAGGCTGCCAGTGCCGCACTCGTCAGCGCCCGGCCCAGCTCATCCAGCGTGCGAGACGCCCCGGGCGTCAGGTCGGCCGAACCGCTTGCGAAATTGACGGTCAGGTTCACGGTTGGGGCCGGGCTGGTCTGAGTGGGCGCGGCGGTTGGCGACGGCGTGACTCGCGGCGCAACCCCGGGAATAGCGGCACGGATGCCAGGGGAAGAAGTGGGCGCGTTGGCCGAAGCGGGCGCATCGGCCGGGGCGGCGGGCCGGATCCCCCGCGTCGTACCGGTCGGCGCCGTCGGCCTCAGCCCCCGAATGATCTGGTCTGCTGACGTATTTTGCGCCCCGGCCGGCTCCGCGAACGAAAGTCCGGCGGCGGCGGCAACCATGGCGGCAATTGCGAACTGGCGCATGATACATTTCCCTTTGCGATCGGTACACTAGCGTATCGCCTTCCCGTCTGGCCAGCGCCGCGATACACTGGCGCATGAATGCGGCCGCACCCGGGTACTTTGGTAAGCTGCCGTCGCGCGGCGATTTTCTATCGCGCCGGATCCCGCCCGCCATGGCAGAAGCCTGGGACCGTTGGCTGGCGGGTTTTACGACCGCCGTACGCGATGCGGCTGGCGACGCGTGGCCCGATGTGTGGCTGACTGCGCCGCTCTGGCATTTTGTACTGGGAGCCGGCGTGGCAGGCGGTGACGGCGCGGCGGGCCTGCTGATCGCCAGTGCCGACCGGGTCGGCCGCATGTTTCCCTTCACCATCATCGGCCCCTGTGCCGGGGTGCCGGGTTCGGCATGGCCGGCCACGATCGAAGCCCTGGCGCTGGACGCGCTGGCCGACGACTTCGACCCTGACACGCTCGACCGCGGCCTGATTACCCTGGGTCCCGCACCCGTAACG
>JAYVTX010000315.1:0-4697 GCA_043788425.1 Rhodospirillales bacterium | reverse complement strand
AAGTTTCCGATGCTCGCACCCGAGGAGGAGCTAGCCTTGTCCAAGTCATGGCGTGATAGCCAGGACATGGATGCAGCGCATAAGCTGGTGACATCTCACCTGCGTTTGGTCGCCAAGATCGCCATGGGTTACCGCGGTTACGGCCTGCCGGTAGGTGAGCTGATCAGCGAGGGCAATGTCGGCATGATGCAGGCCGTCAAGCGCTTCGATCCCGACCGCGGCTTCCGCCTCGCAACCTATGCGATGTGGTGGATCCGGGCGGCAATACAGGAATACATCCTGCACAGCTGGTCGCTGGTAAAAATGGGAACTACCGCTGCCCAGAAGAAGCTGTTCTTCAACCTGCGCCGCCTGAAGGGGCAGATGCAGGCGATCGAAGACGGCGACCTGAAGCCGGAGCAGGTTGCCAAGATTGCCCGCATGCTTGCCGTGCCTGAACAGGACGTGGTCAGTATGAACCGCCGTTTGGCCGCGCCCGATAACAGCCTGAACGCCCCCGTCCGCGCTGATAGCGAAGGCGAGTGGCAGGACTGGCTTATAGACGAGAGCGAAAGCCAGGAAGTCGAACTTGCCGACCGTGAGGAGCTAACAGGCCGCAAGGCGCTGCTGGCCGGGGCGTTGAAAACCCTAAATGAGCGCGAGCGGCACATTCTTATCGAACGGCGGCTAAAGGATAACCCGACAACGCTCGAGGAACTGAGCCAGCAGTACAACATCAGCCGTGAACGCGTGCGACAGATTGAAGTGCGCGCGTTCGAGAAGCTGCAGAAGGCGATGAAGACGCAGGTTGCCGAGCGCCGGATGCAAACTTTGCAGGCCGCCTGATCTAACGCCACGCACGCCACGCTTGCTTGCCGCGCGGCGTGCGTGCGTGCCTAATTTGTGGATGGACGCCCGCGCCACACCAGTCCCTATCTGACATGACGATGTATTTGGACCGGCACTCTTCGGCGATCCGTACCCAACCCATTCCGCTTTGCGAGACGCCGGGCCGGTTGTGTTGCTGGATCGGTACGGCGTCTGCGCCGTGGCCCGGCACGCCGAAGTAAGGTCGCGGGGCTCGCTGATTTCAAGAGCGAACCACCCTGGCGATTGCCAAGCCTGGTACTCGAGACCGATCCCCCGTTCCACGGCAAAACCCGGGCGGTGTTGAACCGTGTCCTTTCTACGGCGGCGATGAACTTCCTGCGCGAGCGATTTGCCACGGCGGCGGACGCGATGGTGGATGCTCTGCTGGCGCGCGGCACGTTCGACGCTGTTCCCGACCTGGCGGAGGCGTATCCGCTTACGGTTTTCCCCGATGCGATCGGCATGTCGCCCGATAATCGCCGGTACTTGCTGCCCTACGGCAACATGGTCTTCAACTCATCCGGTCCCCGGAACGCGCTGTTCACCGCCTCGGTGCGCGACGCGTCAGACGTGGTGGCCTGGGTGCAAGAGCAATCACGGCGCGAAAACCTGGGCGCTACCGGGTTCGGCGCCGACATTCATGCGGCTGCGGACCGGGAGAGATCACGGCCGAAGAAGCGCCACGCGTCGTGCGGTCGCTGCTGACTGCGGGTGTGGACACGACCGTCAGCGGCCTGTCCGCCGCGCTGGACGCCCTTGCGCGGCATCCGGATCAGTTCGCGGCGTTAGGCGCCAACCCTGCCCTGGCCCGCAATGCGTTCGAGGAAGCGGTGCGCCTCGAAACGCCCATTCAGACGTTCTTTCGCACCACCACGCGCGACGCCGCAGTGTCGGACGCCACGATCCCAGCGGGCGAAAAAGTGCTGGTATTTATGGGTGCCGCCAACCGCGACCCCCGCAAATGGGACCGCCCGGACGATTATGACATCACCCGCAGTACCGGCGGCCACGTGGGCTACGGCGCCGGTATCCATACCTGCGTCGGCATGCTGCTAGCACGAATGGAGGGGGAGTGCGTGCTGTCCGCCCTGGCGCGCAAGGTCGCCGCGATCGAACTGGCCGGCCCGGCCGTACGCCGCCACAACAACACGCTCCAGGGCCTGTCGAGCCTGCCGGTGCGGCTGGTGGCGGCCTAACCCTCGAACGGATCGCGCACCAGGATCGTGTCATCCCGGTCGGCCCCGGTGCTGAGCAGCGTTACCGGTGCTTCGACCAATTCCTCGATCCGCTTCACGTATTTGATCGCCGCGGCCGGTAGCGCGCCCCAACTCCGCGCGCCGCTGGTGGTACCGGTCCATCCCTCAATCATCTCGTAGATTGGCGTCGCCCGGGCCTGCGCACCGGGTGCCGCGGGTAGATGCGAAAACCGTTTACCGTCGATCATGTAGCCGACGCCGATCTTCAGTTCGGCCATGCCGTCCAGCACATCCAGCTTCGTCAGTGCCAGGCCATCGATGCCGCCCACCTTGACCGCCTGCCGCACCAGGGCCGCGTCGAACCAGCCACACCGGCGCGGCCGCCCGGTGTTGGTGCCGAACTCGCGCCCGCGTTCACCCAGGCTCCGCCCGATATCGTCGTGCAGTTCCGTCGGGAACGGGCCGGAGCCGACGCGGGTGCAATAGGCCTTCGCAATGCCCAGGACAAAACCAACCGCGCCGGGCCCGACCCCGGTGCCGCCCGCCGCGGTCGCCGCAATCGTGTTACTACTGGTCACATACGGATACGTGCCGTGATCAACGTCGAGCATAACGGCCTGCGCGCCCTCAAACAAAATCCGGGTTCCGGCCCGGCGTGCCTGGTCCAGCCGCTCCCATACGGGTTCGATGAACGGCAGCAGCTGCGGGGCCATACCATGCAGCAGATCCAGAAGCGCCTGCCGTTCAAACGGGGCCGCGCCCAGCCCGGTCAGCAGCGCATTGTGGTGTAGCAGCAAATCATCGACCTTGGACGCGAGCGTCTCTGGTTCCGCCAGATCGCACATACGGATCGCGCGGCGGCCGACCTTATCTTCATAGGCTGGGCCGATCCCCCGGCCGGTGGTTCCGATTTTGCGCTCGCCTTTGGCCGCCTCCCGCGCACGATCCAGCGCCGCATGCACGGGCAGGATCAACGTCGCGTTTTCCGCAATGCGGAGGTTTTCGGGCGTCACATGCAGCCCCTGCCCGCCAACCCGCGCGATCTCAGCCAGCAGCGCCTCTGGATCGATCACAACGCCGTTGCCGATCACGCCCAGCTTCCCCCGCACGACGCCGCTGGGCAGCAGCGACAGCTTGTACGTTTCATTACCCACCACCAGCGTGTGCCCGGCATTGTGGCCACCCTGGAACCGCACCACGATCTCCGCCCGGCTGGACAGCCAGTCAACAACTTTGCCCTTACCCTCATCGCCCCATTGGGCCCCGATTACTGCGACGTTGGCCATTAATCCTCCAGCAAGATAGCAGTTCCGTCGCGTACAGTGTGGGTACAGCGCAGACGCGAGGGATCATCACTTCCCAGGGCTGCAACGGTCGCAAATCCCTTTGCGCGCAGACTGACGGCGACGGCGTGTGGCGTGCCCGCAGGAACGAACACGCGCGGCCGGGCCGGGCCGGGCGCACACGCGCGCAGCACGGCGTCGGGGAACAACGTGATACCAGTTGCCGGCTCCTCACCCGACCGGTACGCCCCGCCCCGGCCAAGCATTTCGTGCCGGTCGAGTGCATAGATCGTGACCGCGATGCCGGCGTGATACGCGAATCCGCGAAACTCGATCGGGTCCAGCGTCAGCCGCAATGCCGGCGCTTGGTCGCGGATTACAGCCACGACCGCCTGCAAACGATCGACCAACGCCGCCGCCGCCGGGGGTAAATCAAGCCCTGCCAGTGCAGTCAATGCGGGAGACACAGGCCCTGCAACCTCCAGCAGCCGGGTCAGGAGCGGCGCAATCGGCCCGCCCAAAACCCGGACCGCCGCTGCATCCTTGCGATCCAGTGCATGTGCCAGCGCCCGCCGGCCCGGCTCGGCTAACCCGGCCAGGTCCAGCAACCCGGGTGCAAGCTGGGGCAACGTCAAATCGATACTGATGCGATTGAGGCCGAGTGCACCCAACGCCTCCACAGCTACCAGAACCGTTTCGGCGTCGGCGGCCGGTGTGTCGACGCCGATTAGTTCGATCCCCGCCTGGGCCACCTGCCGGTCGCCGGCCGGCACCTGCGCCTGCAGCCGTAGACATTGCCCGGCGTAACTCAGGCGCAGGGGCCGGGGGGCGTTCACCAGCCGCGTGGTCGCAATGCGGGCTACCTGCGGGGTCATGTCGGCGCGAACCCCCAGCATGCGGTGCGTTTCTGGATCCATCACGCGGAAAATCTGATCTGCCATCGCAGCACCGGCGCTGGTCAGCAGGCTATCCTCGAACTCCAGCAGTGGCGGCTTTACCCGCTCATACCCATGGGCGGCAAAGATGGCCATGATCGCGCCAACGGACGCCGCCTCCCGCTCCGCATCCGGGGGCAGCAGGTCGCACAGGCCGGCCGGCAGCAGTGCCGGGTGGGGGGATAAGTCGGGCATCTGGTGCCCGTATTACATCAGGTGAGAAAGATGGCCAGCGCCGACAGGATCAGAACGCCAAAAGTCGTCATCATACCGGCTATCCGGTACTGAAAGTTCTCCGGTGTGCGGCTCACGCCAAACGCGTGCGACGTCCGGCCTACAACCAGGGCCACGCCCAGGGCATGTAGGGTCCAGGCAGGGGCGCCCCGCAACTCCAACATCGCCAGCAGCAGCAGGGCGAACGGCACGTACTCGGC